>NZ_JARWRU010000085.1 GCF_029867845.1 Nocardia farcinica
CCGTTCGGGCCTATTCGCCCGGTCCCCGCGCGGCGTTCGCCCCGCCCCCCCGCGCCGGCGCGGGCGCGGTTGCCGCCGAACACCACGGTCACCTCGTCAACGTGCAGCAGTGAGCCCACGTTCGAGCACCTCCTCGTCCTCGGGACGCCACGGGGTGCGCACGCCGAGCCACTCCACCGGCACCGGTTCGTCGGCAACGATTTCCGCCCGCCGGGCACGGCGCCCGTGCCCGAGACGTCCGGCGAGCGCGGCGACCACGAGCCCCAGACAGAAGCCCCAGCCGTCGATCACCTCGAGCAGACGCAGCCCCCACAGCGCCAGGGCCACCGCGATCAGCACAGGCGCGACCAGGCGATCGCGCAGCATCGGCACCCAGCCCGCGCGCAGCGAATGCAGTGCCCCGGTGCGCAACACCCCGCCGCCGAAGGCGATGCCGCCCGCGGCGGGCAGCACCTGGGCCAGGTTGTGCAGGGCGGGCCACAGGGTCGGGATCACGTTCAGCGGTCCGGCGAACACCGCGCCGGTGAACATGCCCGCCCCGACCGAGCCGACACCCGCGATCACGACGATGAGGAAGATCGGCAGCCCGGCCACGAAGTTGAACTGCTCGGCGGTGACCGCCTGCAACTGCATGCCGTAGAGCGCGCCGCCGAGCCCGGCGATGGCCGCCGAGAGCGCGAACACCAGCACCCGGCCCGCCATCAGGTTGCCGCCGAGGGTGGCGTAGGCGGCCTCGCTGTCGCGCAGCGCGATCAGCCGGCGCCCGAAGCGGCTGCGCCGCAGCCAGACCACGCCGAGCCCGGCCAGTGCCAGGCACACCGAGGCGAAGACGGTCAACTCGGCGGTGCTGTCGAGCCGCCACCCGAACAGGTTCGGCCCGGCCAGCGAGACCGAGCCCTGCTCGAACAACGAGATCCGCACGCCCAGGATCTCGAAGGAGGGCAGGGTGAAGATCCACCGGTCGAGCACCACCGCGAAGGCCGCCGTCGCCAGTGCCATGTAGACCCCGGACAACCGCAGCGCGGGCACCGCGATCAGCACGCCGACCGCACCGGCGACGAGCATGGCCGCCGGGATCGCCCACCATTGCCCGTCGGGACCGAGATGCCCGTAGGCGACCGCGCCGACGCCCGCGATGCTCAACTGGCACAACGAGATCTGACCGGCCAGACCGACCAACGGCACGAACGACAGCCCGATCACACCCCAGGCGAACATGGCGCCGTAGGTGATCAGATCGGACTCGCTGAGCATGCTCGCCAGCATCAGGCCGGCCACCACGATCACCGCCGCGAAGGCCAGCGACCCGCTCCTCGTCGGCAGCGGCACCGGGTTGACCTTGGTGTCGCGCCGCCGCAGCCGCCCGTGCGGGAACAGCAGCAGCGCCAGGAACAGCAGCAGTGCGGGCGCGGCCAGCCGCAGGCCGGGCAGGTACTCGTTCTGCGGCAGGTAGCCGGTCAGGTAACTCTCCAGGCAGCCGACCACCACCGCGCCGACGAACACCATCGGCAGGTTCTTCAACCGGCCGAAGATGGCCGCGGTGTAGGCGCTGACGATGAGCAGCGAGAGCTGGGCGGCGTCCAATGCCACCATCGGGGCGATGAGGATGCCGCCGATCGCGGCCAGTTCGATGCCGAGGATCCAGGCCACCGTGTCGGCGCGGCGCGGATCGGCGCCGGTGAGCCCGACCAGGGCCTGATCGTCGACGGTCGCGCGCATCTCCACGCCCGCCCTGGTGCGGTGCAGCAGGATGCGCAGGCCGATCGCGACGGCCACGGCGACGACCATGGTGAGCGCCTGGTGTCCGGTGACGGTCACCGGCCCCAGATCGATCGGCTTCGAGCCGGCGAAGAACTTCGGCAGCGCCCGCGCCTTGTTCGGATCCCAGATCCAGCGCGCCATGACGATCAGGCCGCTGAGGATGGCGACCGTCATGACCAGTTTCTCCGCGTCGCCCAGCTGCTGGGTGGGCGCGAGCGCCTTGGCGAACAGCACCCCGAACAGGGGCGCGAAGACCAGCAGCACCACTGCCAGCGCGGGCAGCACCGGCCAGCCCCACCCGATGGTGAACTGCCAGTACACGAACGCCGAGACCATGCCCGCCGCGCCGTGCGCGAAGTTGAACACCCCGGTGGTGGTGTAGGTCAGCACCAGTCCGCTGCCGATCACCGCGTAGATCGCGGCGGTGCTCAGGCCGACGATCCCGAAGGCGAGGAACTGCTCCATCAGCGCGCCCGTCCTGTCATTCCAGGTCGGCGAGGGACTTGCCGACGTCGGCCAGTGTCATGGGCGCGCCGACCGGCGTGGCGTAGCGGTAAGGCGTGACCCCGCAGCGGTAGACGCCGTCGGTGGCGCCGAAGTCCACGGCCCGCCAGCCGTCCGGGGTCGCCTTCTGCACGTTGAAGCAGCGCGGCTGGTCCGACAGCGGCGTGGGAAGATCGCCCGGGGCCAGCAGGCCACCGCCGGTCCAGGCCGTCTCCTGGCGCGCGTTGTCGAACACGCACGCGCGGGTCAGCCGATCACCGCAGGCGGTGGCGGACTTGGCGAACAGCACCCAGGCCGAGAAGGCCTTGAGCGCGGGGAAGGTGATCGCGGCGTCGGGGGCGTAGCGCTGGTAGAGGTCGAGCACCTGCCGCACGGCAGGCACCCGGTCGGCGGCGTCGAGCGGGGCGATGCCGGACAGGTCGGCGTAGTTGTTCTGCGCTGCCAGCGAATCGGCGGCCAATTCGACGAACTCCGGGTTGTAGGCGTTGGCGTTGGCGTCGATCCAGTCCAGCCGGTAGTCCATGCCGGTCAGCACATCCTCGAGCTTGGCCAGGCTGCGGAAGTCGCCGAAGAAGATCAGCCCGCGCACATTCCTGGATTTGATCGCCTGCGCGTACGGGGTCCAGTCGGCGACGCCGGAGGCCGGGTAGAGCTCGTCGTAGACGATCCGCGCGCCGTGGGCCCGTAGCGATTCGACCATCTTGGGGCCCATCGCCTTGGTGACCGGCGAGTCGCCGTTGATGATGCCGATGGCCTCGCCGGAGCCGGGGTGGGCCTCGTCGATCAGCCACTGCTGGAAACCGGTGTAGGGGTTGACGTTCTCCGCCGCCGAGGCGCCGACCGCCAGTTGCAGGTCGGAGCCGATGTTGGCGATCTGGGCGACCTGGCCGGGGAATTCCGGCAGCAGGCACGACAGCCGGTCCTTGACGCCGAGACCGTCGAGCGCCGAGCCGCCGCCGACCAGGAAGAAGTCCTCACGGCAGGCGTCGAGCATGCGCTGACGGACCTCGGTGAGCCTGGAGTCGCGGATCTCGTAGGTCAGGGTGCGCCCGTTGATGCCGCCCGCCTCGTTGCACCAGGAGGTGAAGACCTGGGCCGCGGCGTCGAACTCGGGATTCTTGGTGAAGCCCATGTCGGAGAAGACGCCGACCTGGATCTGCGTGTCGGTCACGCCCTGCGCCGTGGCGCCCCTCGCGTCGCCGGGACCGCAGATGCCGGACAGGTCGCCGAAATCACCGGAGACCGCCGCGGCGGGACCGCCTTCGGTTTCGGTGGCGCCGCCCTCGCGGCCGCAACCCGCCACGACCAGCGCGGCCGCCATCAGCGCGACGAGTATTCGCTGGGATCTCACGTCTTCCTCCTTCGCGGCCCGCGCCCGACGCCGCCGCCTCACGGAAACTATCCTCTCAGAATCGGAGAATCAATAGTCCAGTTTCGTAGAGCAAGATGTCCATCGAGTGTAACGGCCGAACAACCCCCCGAGCCGATGACGGACGACCCCAGTACGTCTGCCCACGCGGTTCCCGCGTTGACACCCGACGCGCAGCGTGAAAATCTATGTTCAGTTTATGAGAATATGATTCTCGGGAGGTGTCGATGCGGTTGCCACCGCTACCCGCCGACGAGTGGGACGACCGCAGTCGCCGGGCGCTGCGCGCATTGCTGCCCCGCGCCAGGCAGAACCCGGAGGGAGCGGGGCCCGCGATGTCGACGATGGTCCGGCACCCGGCCCTGGTCGAGGCGTTTCTGCAGTTCGGCGTCTATCTGCTGTTCCGGTCCACGCTGCCCGCCCGGTTGCGCGAGCTGGCGGTGCTGCGGGTCGCCCACCGCGCGGGCTGCGCCTACGAGTGGGAGCACCATCTCGAGATAGCCGCCGAGTCCGGGCTCGACGCCGACGACATCGCCGCCATCCGGCTCGGCCGCAGCGCCGACCCGTTCGACCAGATGGTGCTGACGGCCGTCGACGAACTGACCGAGCACGCCACCCTGACCGATGACAGCTGGGCCGCCCTGCGCGCGCACCTCGACGAGCGGCAGGTCATGGACTTCGTCTTCACCGTCGGCGGCTACACGACCATGGCCATGGCGTTCAACACCTTCGGCGTCGAGCCCTGACCTGCCGCCTCCCGGCCGCGGGCGCCCCCCCCCGCACCCGGCCCGCCGCCCGCCCCCACACCCCAACGATAAGGCCATGCGGGCCAACCCCAACCAACCCCCCGGGG
>NZ_JARWRU010000086.1 GCF_029867845.1 Nocardia farcinica
GCCTCGACGAGGCGGCGGGCTGGCTGCCCCCGGCGGGCGGCCCGCACCTGCGTTCCGGCGCGGAGATGGCCCGGCTGTTCGCCCAGTGCCCCCGCGCGGTCGCCGAGGCCGCCGCGCTCGCCCGCGAATGCGCCTTCGACCTGCGGCTGATCGCCCCGCAACAGCCGCCGTTCGAGGTGCCGGACGGCCACGACGAGAACTCCTGGCTGCGCGAACTCACCCTGCGCGGCGCGGCCCGCCGCTACGGCCCCCGCCACGCCAACCCGCCCGCCTACCGCCAGCTCGAGCACGAACTCGACGTCGTCACCACGCTCGGCTTCCCCGGCTATTTCCTCGTCGTGCACGACATCGTCGGCTTCTGCGAACGCAACGACATCCTGTGCCAGGGCAGGGGATCGGCCGCCAACTCCGCGGTCTGTTTCGCGCTCGGCATCACCAATGTCGACCCGGTCGCCAACGAGTTGCTGTTCGAGCGGTTCCTCTCCCCGGAACGCGACGGGCCGCCCGACATCGACCTCGACATCGAATCCGACCGTCGCGAAGAGGTGATCCAGCACGTCTACGCCCGCTACGGCCGCGAATACGCCGCCCAGGTGGCCAATGTGATCACCTACCGGGGCAAGTCGGCGGTGCGCGACGCGGCCAAGGCGCTCGGCTACCCACCCGGCCTGCAGGACGCCTGGAGCAAGCAGGTCAGCCGCTGGACCGGGGTCGGCGCCGAGACCGGCACCGACATCCCCGAGCCGGTGCTCGCCCTGGCCGCCGACATCGAGGGCCTGCCCCGGCACCTGGGCATCCACTCCGGCGGCATGGTGATCTGCGACCGGCCCATCGCCGACGTCTGCCCGGTGGAGTGGGCGCGCATGCCCGGCCGCACCGTCCTGCAGTGGGACAAGGACGACTGCGCCGCCGTCGGCCTGGTGAAGTTCGACCTGCTCGGCTTGGGCATGCTCTCGGCGCTGCACTACATGATCGACCTGGTGCGCGAGCACGAGGGCGTCGAGGTTCGCCTGCACGAACTCGACCTGCGAGAACCCGCCGTCTACGAGATGCTCTCCCGGGCCGATTCGGTGGGGGTGTTCCAGGTGGAGTCGCGCGCGCAGATGGCCACCCTGCCCCGGTTGAAGCCGCGCGAGTTCTACGACCTGGTGGTGGAGGTCGCGCTGATCCGGCCCGGCCCCATCCAGGGCGGCTCGGTGCACCCCTACATCCGCCGCCGCAACGGCGTGGAGGAGGTCACCTACGACCATCCCGCGCTGGCGAATTCGCTCGGACGCACCCTCGGCGTGCCGCTGTTCCAGGAGCAACTGATGCAGATGGCCGTCGACATCGCCGGGTTCAGCGCCGCCGAGGCCGACCAGCTGCGCCGCGCGATGGGCTCCAAACGCTCGCCGGAACGGATGGAACGGCTCAAGGGCCGCCTCTACCAGGGCATGGCCGAACTGCACGGCATCACCGGCGAGGTGGCCGACCGGATCTACGAGAAGCTCTACGCCTTCGCCGATTTCGGTTTCCCGGAGAGCCATTCGCAGAGTTTCGCCGCGCTGGTGTTCTATTCGGCCTGGTTCAAGCTGCACCACCCGGCCGCCTTCTGTGCCGGGCTGCTCAACGCCCAGCCGATGGGGTTCTACTCGCCCCAGTCGCTGGTCGCCGACGCGCGCAGGCACGGGGTGCGGGTGCACGGGCCCGACATCAACGCCAGTCTCGCCGCAGCCACCCTTGAGGCGGGCGGCGGCGAGGTCAGGCTCGGACTGGCCGCGGTCCGTCAGATCGGCGACGACCTTGCCGAACGCATCGTCGCCGCACGCGCGCGCGGCGGTCCCTACAC
>NZ_JARWRU010000087.1 GCF_029867845.1 Nocardia farcinica
GATGAGCGGAGGCCTTCTGTCGGAGTAGCCCCGACGGGATTCGAACCCGCGCTACCGCCTTGAGAGGGCGGCGTCCTAGGCCGCTAGACGACGGGGCCTCGAACTTTCTCCCATGCCTGGGATTCACCCGGCGAGGATCTCGGGGATCGCGCTGAGTGCTCGGTTAGCTTAGCCGACCGACTGTCGGCCGACGAAATCGGCTGGTCAGCGGCGCGCGGGAGCGTCTTCGCCGAGGTCGCCTGCGGGATGTGCGCGCCCGAGCGGCCCGGCGGTGCGCCGGGGGATCAGAGGGGGGTCAGAGGGAGTCGATCCACCGTCGCAGACGGCGCCCCTCGGCGACCATGAGCTCGGGGTCGCGGAAGGTGTTGGTCAGCAAGGAGATCCCCTGGTAGGCCGCGATCAGCGCGACGGCCAGCTCGCGTGCGTCGCTGTCGCGACCCAGCTCGCGGAACTGGTGCTCGGTCCAGTCGATCAGGGCGCGCATGTGCTCGGCCAGCTTGCCGGCCAGGCCGTCTTCGCGTTTGTCCAGTTCCGAGGCCAGGGTTCCGGTCGGGCAGCCGTACTTCGCGGTGAGATCGCGCTGATCGACCCAGCCCTGGACGAGTGCGGTGAGCCGCTCGCGGGGGGTGGGTAGCGAGTCGAGCCGGTCGAGCAGGGTGTGCAGTGTCGCGCCGTGCGCGCCGATGGCTGCCTCGACCAGCTCGTCCTTGGTCTTGAAGTAGTAGTAGACGTTTCCGACCGGCACGTCGGCGGCGCGTGCGATGTCGGCCAGCGTCGTCTTCTCCACACCTTGTTCGTGCAGGACGGAGGCCGCGGCGGCGGTGAGACGTTCTCGTTTGCCCGGCTTCCGCGCGGTTGAGTGAGTCACCTGACTAACTCTAGACAAGCGTGGGCGGTTTCGCTTACGGTCGAGTTAGTTAGTCAACTAACTGAGTGGAGTGACGATGAACAACGAACGGCCGTCCGCACGGGCGGTCTCCAAGGGGAGACGGGCGACTCCCGTGAGCTCCGGTGTCGAGGCCTTCCTCGCCGAACCACGGATCGCGACCCTGACCACCATCCGCCCGGACGGCACGCCGCACGTCGCCCCCGTGCGGTTCACCTGGGACGGCGCGACGAGCACCGCCCGCGTCCTGACGGTGGGCACCGCACGCAAAGCGCGGAACGTGGCGGTCGGCGGGCGCGCGGTCCTCTGCCAGCCGGACGGATTCCGCTGGGTGACGCTCGAAGGCTCCGCCACCGTGTCGGACGCCGCGGAGCGGGTGACGACTGCCGCCCGCCGATACCACCGCGGCTACGGATCACCGCCACCCGAGCCCGCCGGTCGCGTCGTCATCGAGATCGCGGTCGACCGCGTTCTCGCCCTCAACCTCTGAAAGGACTCTCAATGACCGTGTCAAGCCGCAACAGCGACTGGAACCGGGCTGTCGAGAGTGAATTCACGACCGTCGCGCAGCAACGCCCACAACACATCAACCAGGCGACGGGCCAACGCCAGCAAAGCCTGGGTATGAAGCTGCCGTTCGCTGCGTTTTCGGTCGTAGAACCTCCGCGATGGCCCGTTCTCGTAGCGCAGA
>NZ_JARWRU010000088.1 GCF_029867845.1 Nocardia farcinica
CGGCGACGGTGCGGGTGTTGGATGGGCCGACGGGTGTGCAGGGGGTGGACGTGCATGTCACGGTCACCGACACCGCCCCCGCCCCCGAGCCCGAGCCTGAGCCTGAGCCGGAGCCCTGACGCTGGAAACGAAGAAGCCCCCGGCACCGTGTGGCGCCGGGGGCTTCTGTGTGTGTCAGGCGTTGATGAGGTTGGTGTGGGTGAGTTCCTTGCCTTCGCGGAGCAGGGTGTTGAGGAGGGTGGTGGCGTCGCGGTCGGTGAGGCGGCGGGTGGTGGCGAGGAAGAAGAGAGCGCCAGCGAAGGTGTAGGGGGTCTCGATCATGTCCGGCTCCTCCGGTCCATCTGAGGGCTTGTCCCTCTGACATCCACCACTATACACACACATGTGCCGACCATGCAAGCGGTCCACCAAAACACCCCCCGGACCAGCGGAAACCTACCCAGCCCGTGGCCGGCACCGCGCCCGCACCTCGCACGCACACACAGGCTCATCCCGCGGCGGCGTCCACACCACACCCCCACACTCGCACGTGTGCGACCGATGCCCGCCCCTGCCTGGCGCAGAGCACGGAATCCAGCCGACCACATCGACCCGCAGCCGATGCCCGTTCGGGCAGTACACAGGCGTCGGCTCGACCCAGCCGCGAGCAGTCTCCACCAGCACGCCAGGCCGAACCGCCTCACCGTCAACCTGACACCACTGCCGCACGGCTAGTCCTCGGCTAGATCGATACCGAGTTCGGCAGCCACATCATCGATGATGTGGCGTTGCCCGTCGTCGGTGAGGATGTGGACCAGAGCGAGCAGTTGCATCGCAGGTTCCTTCTGGGATGTGGCGAACCCCCCCCCCCCCCCCAACCGGCCGGGGGGGGAAAGGGGGGGCCAGTTTGAGCCGGGTTTAAGCGCCGTTGCCGGGGGGGGGCGGGGGCCCCCCGGCGCTGCAAACAGATCGCGCTCCGGAACTTGTTCCCGAGCCCCCCCATATCCGCCGGGCCCCCCCGGGCCACCCCGACGGCGCGCCCGGGGTCGGCGGCCAGCCGCCGCCGCGCCTCCTCGGGGTCCCAGTCCGGTCCGAGCAGGTCGGGGCCGAGGTGGCCGATGATGGTGTCCTCGTGTTCGCGGCGCACCACGTCGACCGCGCCGAGGGAGAATCCGACGGCCTCGGTGTCGTCGGTGGTGAGCACCAGCCTGGCCTGCACGCGGGGGCGGGTCCAGCGCTCGCCGACGCAGTAGGTGCGCCAGACGCCCTCCATCTTCAGGTGGGTGTGGATGCTGAGCCCGCCGACCCGGACGAACAGGTGCTTGCCGTAGCTGACGACCTCGTCGACCCGTTCGCCGGAAAGATCGAGGGTGGCGTAGCGCGGCACCCGGAAATCGCTGCGCACCAGCGTCTTTCCCGCCAGCGCCAGGCGCAGGCGGTTGGCGGCGAAGAAGACGGTGTCACCCTCCGGCACGGGAGCTCCTACTCACGACGTCCACCCCTCACGGTTTGACGCGCAACCGCAGGCCACGCGGGGTCGCGGAGAACCCCGCCTCGGTCAGGAAGTCGGCGAAGGGGTGACCGTGCACGCTCTGGCCGTCGACCTTGTCGATGACCAGGGACTCGACCCGGCGGCGGCGCACCAGCCCGGCCAGTTCGGCGGCGGCCGCGCGGCGGGGTTCGGGGTCGGTGGTGAAGGTGAGCAGCGTCTTGCCGCCGCGCTCGAGATAGAGGATCAGCTCGCCGGACACCAGCACCACCACCGCGCCCGCCTTGCGGCCCGGCCGGTGCCCGCCCTCGCCCTCGCTCTTGGGCCACGGCAGCGCCGCACCGTACGGATTGGCCGGGTCGCAGGCGGCCAGCGCCAGCGCGGTCGGCCCGCGGCCGCCCTCGGCGCCGGTGGCACGCAGCCGGTCCACGACCTCGGTGGTGGAGAACTGCGCGCCGCCGAGGGAGTCCACGAAATAGCCGCGCCTGCACCGGCCCCTGTCCTCGAACTCGGTGAGCACCCGGTACATCAGCGCGAATCCGCCCGGCACCCCCTCGCTGTGCACCGACCCCTTGGTGAGCACCCCGTAGCGTTCGAGCAGGACGTCGGCCTGGGCGTGCGCGCGCACGGTGTTGTCGGTGACCCGTTCCGGCAGCAGCGACCAGCGCCCGGCCACCGAGGGCGGGCCGGTCCTGGTCGGCATGGCGGGGCGCGGCAGGTAGGCGCGGCCGCGCGGGGTGCGTCGCGGCGTGCGGTGCGCGGTGCTGCTGCGGGTGGCGCCCGACAGCAGCGCCCGCACCGGGGCGAAGGTGTCGCCGGAGACCTGCCCCGCCCACACCAGCTCCCACAGCGCCCGCGCCACCGCGCTGTCGTCGAGCAGACCGGTGGCGTCGGAGAGCCGGCGGAAGAAATAGGCCCCGCCGCCGCGCGGGACCGCCGCCTCGGCCGGGCCGGGCACCAGCACCGCGCCCAGGGCCTCCAGCAGCCGCAGCGCCGTCTCGGAGTACTCGATCTCGGCGGGCGGGGCCAGGGTGAACGGCGCCTGCTCGGCCGGATGCAGGGCGATCCAGCCGTCCTTGGCGGTGATGGCGCCGTGCCCTGACCACAGCACCTCGCCGGTGGCCATGAGTTCGTCCAGCATGGCGGGGCTGTAGTCGTGCACCCGGGCGGGCAGGATCAGCGACTCCCAGGCCGAGGCGGGCGCGGGCACCCCGGCCAGTTGCTCGACCACCGTGGCCACGCCGTCCACCCCGCGCAGCTCGCCGGTGCCCACGTGCTGCCAGCCGGGCAGGAAGCGCGCGAACGCGGCCGTGGAGACCGGCTCCACCTCGTGCCTGGCCGCCGCCAGCGACCGCCGCCGCAACCGCCGCAGCACCTGGCTGTCGCACCATTCCGACCCGGCGGCCCCCGGCGTGAACTCGCCCTCCACCACCCGCTTCTCCGCGGCCAGCCGGTGCAGCGCGCTCGCAGCCACCGCCGGGCCGATGCCGAAACGCCCGGCCACCGCCTCGGTGCGGAAGGGCGCGTGGGTGCGCGCGTAGCGGCCGACGAGATCGCCGAGCGGGTCGGGCACCGGCTCGGCGAAAGCCTCGGGCAGACCCACCGGCAGCGGCACGCCGAGGGCGTCGCGCAGCCGGGCGGCGTCCTCCACCGCGGCCCACCAGACGCGGCCGGCGTAGGACACCGTGATCGCCCGGCGGGCGGCGACCAGTTCGGCGAACCAGTCGTGGTGGACACCCTCGCCGTCGGGTCCCGCGTCGGCCGCCGCGCGCACCGCGCCGTCGTCGTCCGGCGAGGCGCCGGGTGCGGCGCAGCGCAGGCCCGCCTCCTCGGGGGTGAGCGGGCCGAGCAGGCGCAGCAGGTCGGCCAGGCCCTCGGCGTCGCGGGCGCGGCGTTCGGGGGTGCGGCGCTGGAGTTCGCGTTCGGTCTGCTCGAGGATCGCCGGGGCGAGCACTTTAAGCACCACCACCCCGCCCCCCACTTACGCGACCAGACACCAGAACACAAACAAGG
>NZ_JARWRU010000089.1 GCF_029867845.1 Nocardia farcinica
GCATCCGTGACGGCCGCATCAGCGCCATCGGCAAGGCGGGCAATCCCGACATCATGTCCGGGGTGCACCCCGACCTGGTCGTCGGCCCGTCCACCGAGATCATCGCGGGCAACGGTCGCATCGTCACCGCGGGCGCCATCGACTGCCATGTGCACTTCATCTGTCCGCAGCTGATGGACGAAGCGCTCGGTGGCGGCATCACCACTCTCATCGGCGGCGGCACCGGCCCCGCCGAGGGCAGCAAGGCCACCACCGTCACCCCCGGCGCCTGGCATCTGGCCAGGATGCTCGAGGCCACCGACCACTGGCCGCTGAACATCGCACTGCTCGGCAAGGGCAACACCGTCAGCGAAGCCGCCATGTGGGAGCAGTTGCGCGGGGGCGCATCCGGTTTCAAGCTGCACGAGGACTGGGGCTCCACGCCCGCCGCCATCGACGCCTGCCTGCGGGTGGCCGACGCCTCCGGCGTGCAGGTCGCGCTGCACTCCGACACCCTCAACGAGATCGGCTTCGTCGAGGACACCCTGGCCGCCATCGCCGGACGCGGCATCCACGCCTATCACACCGAGGGCGCGGGCGGCGGGCACGCGCCCGACCTCATCACCGTTGCCTCGCCCCCGAACCTGCTGCCCAGCTCCACCAATCCCACCCGGCCGCACACCGTCATCACCATCGACGAGCATCTGGTCATGCTCATGGTGTGCCATCACCTCAGCTCCGCCATCCCCGAGGATCTGGCCTTCGCCGAGAGCCGCATCCGGCCCTCCACCATCGCCGCCGAGGACCTGCTGCACGACCTGGGCGCGATCTCCATGATCGGCAGCGACTCCCAGGCCATGGGCCGCATCGGCGAGGTGGTGATGCGCACCTGGCAGACCGCGCACGTCATGAAGCGCCGTCGCGGCGCCCTGCCCGGCGACGGCCCCGCCGACAACAACCGGGTCCGCCGCTACGTCGCCAAGTACACGATCTGCCCGGCAGTGGCGCACGGCCTCGACGACGAGATCGGTTCGGTCGAGCCGGGCAAGCTCGCCGACCTGGTGCTCTGGGAGCCCGCCTTCTTCGGGGTGCGCCCGCACGCGGTGCTCAAGGGCGGCGCCATCGCCTGGGCGGCCATGGGCGACGCGAACGCCTCGATCCCCACCCCGCAGCCGGTGCTGCCGCGTCCCATGTTCGGCGCCGCCGCCCCGGTCGCCGCGGCGACCTCCCTGCACTTCGTCTCCGAGCACGCCATCGACGACGGGCTCGCCGACCGCATCGCGGTGCGCCGCCGCCTGGCCCCGGTCAAGGACGTCCGCAAGGTGGGCAAGGCCGACATGCCAGGCAACGACGCCATGCCCCGCATCGAGGTCGACCCCGACACCTTCACCGTCCGCGTCGACGGCGAGGTGTGGGCCGAGGAGCCCGCCACCGAACTCCCCATGGCCCAGCGCTACTTCCTCTTCTGACCCGTCTGCGGCCTCGACCCCGGCCGACGTCGAGGTCGGGACCGGCGACCATGAGGATCGGCCTCGCCGGGACGACGGCCCCGGCCCGGCCGGTCAGGCGTCGATGGTCGACAGGTCGCCGTAGCGTTCGCCCGCGACCGCCTCGCGGGGGACGGCCTCGGCGAGGCGGGTCAGGTCGTCCGGGGTGAGGGTGACGGAGGCGGCGGCGACGTTCTCCTCCCGGTACTTCACCCGCTTGGTGCCGGGGAGGGCACCCACGCCCTCGCCCTGGGCCAGCACCCCGGCCTGGGCGAGTTGTCCCGGGGTGACGCCCTTCTCGGCCGCGATCTCGGTGATCCGCGCGACCAGGGCGAGATTGGCCGCGAGCGCGCCGCCCTGGAAGCGGGGGAAACGGCCCTGGCGGCGGGAATCGTTCTCCGGCAGGTCGGCGGCGGAGGTGATGGCGCCGGTCAGCAGGCCGCGGCCGAGCGGGGAGTAGGGGACCAGGCCGATGCCGAGTTCGCGCAGCGTCGGCAGGATCTCGTCTTCCACGTGGCGGGTGAACAGGGAGTACTCGCTCTGCAGGGCGGTGATCGGGTGCACGGCGTGCGCGCGGCGGATGGTGCCCGCCGAGGCCTCGGACAGGCCGAGGTATCGCACCTTGCCCGCCTCGACCAGCTCCTTCATCGCGCCCACGGTGTCCTCGATCGGCACCGTCTTGTCCACGCGATGCTGGTAGTACAGGTCGATGTGGTCGACGCCGAGACGTCGCAGCGAGGCGTCCGCCGCCATGCGCACGTACACGGGACGGCCCCAGACCCCCACGAAATAACCCTACACCCCCCGGGCCGTGACGCAATATG
>NZ_JARWRU010000090.1 GCF_029867845.1 Nocardia farcinica
GGCGGCGGTAGAGCTCGCCGAGCACGAACGCGGTCTCGGTGGTGGCGCCGGTGCTGTCGAAGCGGGCCACCTCGGCGCCGCTCGCCGCGGCGTGCACCCCCCACTACAGGCCGGGGCGCATGCCGAACGAGCCGCCGGGGGGGGGGGCGGGGTTAACGGCGGGTGGGGGGGCTGTGACGGGGCGGGCTGTGATGTGGCGGGCTGTGATGGGGCGGGCTGTGGTGTGGCGGGTTCGTCGACCGAGATGCCGAAATCGGTGGCCAGCCCGGCCAGGCCGGAATCGTAGCCCTGGCCGACGGCGCGGAACTTCCACGCGCCCTGGCGGCGGTAGAGCTCGCCGAGCACGAACGCGGTCTCGGTGGTGGCGCCGGTGCTGTCGAAGCGGGCCACCTCGGCGCCGCTCGCCGCGTCGAGCACCCGCACGTACAGGCCGGGGACCTGGCCGAACGTGCCGCCGTCGGCGGAGGCGGCGATGACGATCGTCTCGATCTGCGGTTCCACGCTCGACAACTGCACCGAGAGCACGTCGAGCACCGTCGGGCCCTGCTGCTTGCCCTCGTGGCGGACCGCGCCGGAGGGATGCGCCGGCTGGTTGTAGAACACGAAGTCGTTGTCGGAGCGGACCTTGCCGCCCGCCAGCAGCAACGCGGACGCGTCGGCGTCCGGCACACCCGGACCCGACTGCCACCCCAGTTCGATGCGGACCGCGGACATCGGCACCGCCACATTGGCGCCCTTCATCATCGACACGAGTTCCAACGTATACGAGCGGGCACCGGCCCGTCACGCCGAACGCCGACCGGAAAACAGCCGTACCCGGCCGTTCGCCGTGTCGGTCAGCGTGTCGGCGGGGCGATCTTCCAGTGCTCGCTCAGCGCCCCCGCGATCTCCGGCAGCACCGTCACCGGAACCCGCTTGCGCCGCAGGAACTCCCGGATCGCCTCGATACGCTCCCGCATGTCCAGCTCGTAGGCGCTCGACACCGGCCCGCGCACCGGCGGAATCGACACCAGCACCAGCTCGCCGTGCGGCTCGTCACCACCGGAAAGATCCAGGGCCAGCGACCAGCGCGCCCGCTCGTCGAGCGCGAAGCGGGCCCCGACCACCCGATCCCAGGACAGCACCTCGTGCGCCAGCGGCGTGCGCAGCTCGATCGCGTCGTCGGTGAGCACCACGCCGTCGCGCTTGTACAACGCCGCCAGCGCCGCCGCCCCGAGCACGAACCCGGCCAGCAGCCCGGTGAACACCCGCCCCGGCCCGAACCAGGCCACCACGGCCAGCGTCACGGCGAGCATCAGCGCGAGGCCGACCCCGCAGTAGCACCCCACCCGCCGCCCCGGCACCACCCCGGCCTAAATCTTCGTCTTCCGCTCACCGACCCCCGTGTGGCGCCCGCCCCGCTACGGCGGTGCCGGGTCCGGCGGCTGGGGGCCCGTGGGGGGGGACGAAGGTGCGGCGGCGCAGGTTTCAGCGGTCAGGTTTCAGCGGCGCAGGGCCACGGCGGCTTCGGCGGTGTGGACGCGGAACTGCAGGCTCTGCTGGAAGTAGAGGTCGACGGTGTCGGCGGTGTGGGCGAGATAGCCGATGGAGAGGTCCTGGCCGAGGGTGAGCTCGAAGTCGCCGCCACGGGTGGTCACCACGAAGGCGCCGTCGATGGCGGGAGCCCAGATGATCTTGCCGTCCGGGAACATGCGCTCGAGGTGGACGCGGATCGGGTAGCCGTGGTCGGAGGTCTCGCTGACCTCGGTGTACAACTCGGCGCTGAGCAGCAGCGAGTAGGGGCCGTCGACGCCGGCCAGCCGCAGTTCGGTCAGGGCCTGGGCCACGGCCTCCGGCACCAGACGCGACTCGGCGGGCAGGGTGAGCGGGTCGTTGGAGGAGGCGGCGCGGATGCCGGTGATGCCTGCGGCGGCGTAGCCCTCGAAGATGGCCTTGTCCTCGGCGAAGGCGATGCGCCGCGCGGCGTCCTTGACCGCGTCGAGATCGGCGTCCTCGGCCCCGCGCTCGATGTTGTCCAGCTCCTCGCGCGAGAGGGTGAACGGCACCCGCAGCTCGACCAGCGGAGCCACCAGCCGCTGCCTGGCCTGCACCCCGTCCTCGGGCGACTCGATCACCGTGGTGCGGCCGAGACCGACCGCGGAGTACGCCACGCCGTGCGGGCCGGACAGGTCGACCACCCGCCGCCCGGCGATGTGCCGCTTGAAGGTGCGGGTCGCCTCCTCCTCGATGGCCGCCCACGCCTCGGCGGTGATCGGCGCGAGTTCGCGATGCAGGTTGTTCACGGGGTGCTCCTTTTCAGTGTGCCGATACCGAGTGAGCCGTCGGCGTTCGCGCCGAGCGGCCGCGCCTGGTTGTCGGCGGGTTCGGCGGCCGCGGCGGCGCCCGGCGGGTCGGGCATGTCGTCGAAGAAGTCCAGCGGCGGGGCGAAGAACAGGGTGCCCGTGATCGCGGTGGAGAAATCGAGGATGCGGTCGTAGGCGGCCTCCTCGGTGCCCTCGAACATGCGCGAGAGCATGGTCTCGGTGACCGAGGGGCTGGCGGCGTAGGCGATGTAGTAGGTGCCGAACTCGCCCTCGCGCACGCTGCCGAAGGGCATGTTGTGGCGGAAGATCTTGCGTTCGGCGCCCTGCTCGTCGACCACGGTGTTCACCGCGACGTGCGAATCGGCGGGCTTGCGGTCGTCGGGCAGTTCGAAATCGTCGAGCTTGGTGCGGCCGATGATCCGTTCCTGCTCCTCCACCGGTAGCGCACGCCACTCGCGCAGCGGGTGCAGGTACTTCTGCACGATCACGTAGCTGCCGCCGGCGAAGTGCGGGTCGTCCTCCTCGGCGATCAAGGTGTGCTCGAAGGCCTCGGCGCCCTCCGGGTTCTCCGTGCCGTCGACGAAACCGAGCAGGTCGCGCTGCTCGAAATAGCGGAAGCCGACGGTCTCGTCGACGATGGTCGCCGCGCCCGCCAGCCGGTCGGCGATGGCCATGGCCAGCTCGAAGCAGGCGTCCTGCACCTCGGCGCGGATGTGGAAGAGCAGATCGCCGGGCGTGGACGGCGCCCGGTGCACCGCGCCGACGAACTCGCGCAGCACGTGCAGTTCGGCCGGGCGTGGACCGGTGAACAGCCGGTCCCAGGCACGCGAGCCGAGGGAGGCGACGACGCTCAGGTTCGCCCCCGGTAGCCGGAAGCCGACCGAGCGGCGCAGGCCCTGCAGGTCTGCGAGCAGGTCGCGCACCGTGGCCTCGCCGCCGTCGTCGATGGTGGCGACGAGGAAGATGGCGGCAGGCGTGAGCGGTTCGAGGATCGGCTGCGGCTCGCCCATGCCGACAGCCTAGAGGTTATTTGGCCACCGTCAGCAGGAACGCCACGTCGTCGTCGGCCTTCACACTGTGCCTGGCCTTGGGCACGACCAGCAGGTCGCCCGCCGAGCCCTTCCACTCGTCGACCCCGCTGATCAGCGTCAACGTGCCCGACAGCACGTGGATGGTGGCGTCGCCGCCGTTGTCGTGCTCGGCCAGGCTCTGGCCCGCTGTGAGAGCCACCACGGTCTGGCGCAGGGTGTGGGTGTGGCCGCCGTATACGGTCTGCGAACTGCGTCCGCTCGAGGCCGTGGCGGCAAGTTTGAGCTGCTGGCGGGCCAGGGCGGTCAGCGACTTCTTGTCCATGGGAGTGCCTTTCGCAGGGAGTGCCTTTCGCGGGGAGTGCCTGTCGCGATCGTGCGGTGCGCTTCCACCTCCGCCGGGGCGGGACGGGGACGGGGCCTGAGCCACCGGTCCTTGGAGTATGCCGGACCGCGCACCCGGGCGGGACCGCTTTACCGCCCCGCCCGCGACCGCCTGCGTGTCGGTCCCGCTCAGCCGCGGGTGCGCCGCACGTAACGATCGATGCGGAAGCGCACCCCGGTCGAGGACACCCGTTCCGGTTCGGACTCCAGCAACCGCCACTCCGGTCCGATGACCGGGGCGTGCGCGTCGCCCTGCACGCTCACCTGGACCTCGGTGACCAGCAGTTCGGTGGCGAAATCCATCGCGGTGGCGTAGATCTCGGCGCCCCCGGCGACCCAGACCGAGTCCGGTTCGGTCATCTCCAGCGCCTCGGTCAGCGAACCGGCGCGCTCGGCGCCCGGCGCCGACCAGTTCGGCTGCCGGGTGAGCACGATGTTGCGGCGGCCGGCCAGCGGACGGAACTTCGGCGGCAGCGAGTCCCAGGTCTTGCGGCCCATGATCACCGGGTGACCCCAGGTCACGGTGCGGAAGTTGGCCATGTCCTCCGGCACGCGCCAGGGAATGGTGTTCTCGAATCCGACCACCCCCTCCGGGCTCTGCGCCCAGATGAGGCCGATGGTGCGGGTGGACACGATCGCGCTCACACCGCCACCGGAGCCTTGATCGCCGGGTGATGCCGGTAACCGGTCACGGAGATGTCCTCGTAGGTGTAGTCGAACAGCGAGGTCGCCGGACGCAGCTCGAGCCGGGGGAACGGATACGGCTCGCGGGTCAGCTGTTCGGTGACCTGCTCGACGTGGTTGTCGTAGATGTGGCAGTCCCCGCCGGTCCAGATGAACTCGCCGGGTTCCAGCTCGACCTGCTGCGCGACGAGGTGCGTGAGCAGGGCGTAGCTGGCGATGTTGAACGGCACGCCGAGGAACAGGTCGGCGCTGCGCTGGTAGAGCTGGCAGCTGAGCTTGCCGTCGGCCACGTGGAACTGGAAGAAGGCGTGGCAGGGCGCAAGGGCCATCTTGTCCAGCTCGGCGACGTTCCAGGCCGAGACGACGATGCGCCGGGAGTCGGGGTCGGTGCGCAGGGTGTGCAGCACCTGGGCGATCTGGTCGATGTGGTTGCCGTCGGGGGTCGGCCAGGAGCGCCACTGCACGCCGTAGACCGGGCCGAGCTCGCCGTCGGCGTCGGCCCACTCGTCCCAGATCGTCACGCCGTGCTCGCGCAGCCAGCCGACGTTGGAGTCGCCGCGCAGGAACCACAGCAGTTCGTAGACGACCGACTTCAGGTGCACCTTCTTGGTGGTGATCAGCGGGAAGCCGGCCGACAGGTCATAGCGCAGCTGATGGCCGAACACGCTGCGGGTGCCGGTGCCGGTGCGGTCGCCCTTCGGGGTGCCGGTCTCGAGCACGAGTTTCAGCAGGTCCTCGTACTGGCGATCCGGCGGAACTTCCGTGTCCGTCTCCACGCGGACGAGCTTAGTCGGCGGTCCGGGCCGGTCCGCCCGGAGGGACCGACGCGCGCGACTGGCATGCTCGGCGGATGCGCAAGCTCTATGTGATCGGCATCGGCGCGGGTGACCCGAGGCAGGTGACGATGCAGGCCGTCGAGGCCATGCGGCAGGTCGAGGTGTTCTTCGTGATCGGCAAGGGCGAGGCCAAGCGCGAGCTGGTCGAGGTGCGCGCCCAGATCCTGCGCACCCATCTCGACGGCGAACCGAGGATCGTGGAGATCGCCGACCCGCCGCGCGACCGCGCGCCCGAGGACTATCGCGGCGTGGTGGCGGACTGGCACGAGCGCCGCGCGGCGCTGCTGGCCGAGGCCTTCGCCGGGGTCGACGGTATCGGCGGCATCCTGGTGTGGGGCGATCCCTCGCTCTACGACAGCACCCTGCGCATGGTCGAACGGGTGCGCCGCCGCCCCGGTACAGCAACTTTCGACTGCGAGGTGATCCCCGGGGTGACCAGTGCCCAGGCCCTGGCCGCGCGCCACCGCATCGTGCTGCACGAGATCGGCGAGCCGGTGCACATCACCACCGGGCGCAAGGTCCGCGAGCAGGGACTCGGGCCAGGTTCGACGGTGGTCATGCTGGACGGCGACTGCGCCTTCACCGGCGTCCCCGACGACACCCACATCTGGTGGGGCGCCTATCTCGGCATGCCCGACGAGACCCTGATCGCCGGTCCGGTCGGTGCGGTGCGCGAGCGCATCGTGGCGACGCGGGCGCGGCTGCGTGCCGAGAAGGGCTGGATCATGGACATCTACCTGCTGCGTCGCGGCGCCGGAGGTGTCGGTGCCGACGGGTAACCTCGGGCAGGACACCCGGAACCGAGCGTGACCCCCAGAACCAGGGAGGTGCCCCGTGCCCGAACTGCCGGAGGTGGAGGCGCTGGCGCAGTTCCTGCGCGAGCACGCGGTCGGCGCGGTGGTCGGCCGGGTCGATGTGGCCGCGCTGAGCGCGGTCAAGACCTTCGACCCGCCGGTGACCTCGCTGTCCGGCCGTGACGTCACGGGCGCGGCCCGCTGGGGCAAGTTCCTCGGCCTCGACTGTTCCGGTCGTTGGCTGATCACCCACCTCTCCCGCGCGGGCTGGCTGCGCTGGGTGGACGAACCGAACCCGAACCCGCCCAAGCCGGGCGGCAAGAGCCCGCTGGCGCTGCGCGTGCACTTCTTCACCCCCGAGGGCGCCACCCCGGCCATCGACCTGACCGAGGCCGGGACCAAGAAGCGCCTGGCGGTCTACGTCGTCGACGATCCGGCGCTGGTGCCCGGCATCGCCCGGCTCGGGCCCGACGCGCTGGAGGTGGGGGAACCGCGGTTCGAGGAACTGCTGCGCGGCGCCTCCGGCCGGGTGAAGACCGTGCTCACCGACCAGACCCTGCTGGCGGGCATCGGCAACGCCTACTCCGACGAGATCCTGCACACCGCCCGGCTCTCGCCGTTCGCCAACACCAGAACCCTGCCCGCCGAGAAGGTGGCCGAGCTCTACGCGGCGATGCGCACCGTGCTCACCGACGCGGTCGCGCGCTCGGTCGGCCAGGACGCCGCCCGGCTCAAGGGCGAGAAGCGTTCCGGCCTGCGGGTGCACGCCAGGACCGGGCAACCGTGCCCGGTGTGCGGGGACACCGTGCGCGAGGTGTCCTATGCCGAGCGGTCCTTCCAGTACTGCGCGACCTGCCAGACCGGCGGCAAGGTGCTCGCCGACCGGCGCATGTCCCGCCTGCTGAAATGACGCGCCGGTCGGTCGGGAGGCGGCCGGTCGGTCAGGAGGTGAGTGAGGGCGCCCGCACGCCCTCCCACGCCAGCCGCCGCTGCCGGTCGGGGTCGGGCAGCACGCGGACCGGGTCGTCGATGATCAGGGTGAGCCGGTCGGCCTCGGTGTAGGCGGGCCAGGACGGCAGCGGTTCCCCGGTGCGGGCGAAGGACACCCAGTTGTCCTGGAACTGCTTGGTCACCACGGCCATGCCGTGCGCGCCGCCCGCCGCGGTGAGTGCCTTGCCGAACAGGGCGTCGCCCGCGCCGAAGACCGGAATGAGGTCGGTGGCATGGGTGGCGCCGATGCCTGCCAGCTTCAGCGCGCGCGGGGCGTAGTCGTAGCGATAGGCCCAGGTGGGGGCGTGCCTGCTGTGGCCTTCCATGATCGCCACCGAAGGCCGCCAGAAGACGTAGTCGCCGCCCATCCGCACCGCGGCCCGAGGGTCCGGGTACAGCGGATAGGCCGCCCGCACCCGACCCGCCACGTCCTCGCCCGCGGCCGCCAGCAGCCGGTCCAGCCGGTCCTTGTCGGTCGGCAGGTGGTCGGCGAACTTGGCGAACAGCTGACCTTCGTCGCGGCAGGTGCCGATGATCAGCGGGACCGCCGCCGCCGTGCCCGCGCGGATGGCCTCCAGCGGGGGCTGCGGCAGGTACTCGCCGTCGGCGACCGGGCAGATCGGGAAGAAGCCGGGACGCGGGCGCCCCGCCATGGCCGTCGTCCGGTCGGCCGCCTTGCGGATCTCGTTGGCGGGCAACTCCTGCAACGCCCTGGCCGCGTCGGCGGGATCGACACCGAGCTTGCCGACCAGCAGACGGGCGAACTCCGCGGCGTCCTCGCGGGACAGACCCCAGTCGGCCGGGGGGCTCTGGGCGATCGCGCGGTGGAACAGCCCGCGCGCGGCCGGGGCGGCCATGAGCGAGAGCACGGCGTGCGCGCCGGCGGACTCGCCGAAGATGGTGACATTGTCCGGGTCGCCGCCGAACGCGGCGATATTGCGCCGCACCCACTCCAGCGCCGCGACCTGGTCGCGCAGGCCGAGGTTGTTGTCGAACGGCCGCGACGGGGTGGCGAACTGGCTGAAATCCACATAGCCGAACGCGCCGAGCCGGTAGTTCAGCGTCACCACCACGACGCCGCGCTGGGCCAGCCGCGCGCCCGAGTACAGGCTCAGCGCCGAGGTGCCCATGACGTAGCCGCCGCCGTGGATGAACACCATCACCGGACGCGGCGTGATCGCGGGCGCGGCGGGAACGGTGACATTCAGTGTCAGCGAATCCTCGCTGGTCGGCTGCACCACCCGCGGGCCGATCCGCGCGCCGCCGCGATGTTGGAAGGAGGCCGAGGCGAACTCGGTCGCGTCGCGCACCCCCGACCAGGGTCGCACCGGTTGCGGGGCGCGGAAACGCAGTTCGCCGACCGGTGGCGCGGCATAGGGCAGGGCGCGCCAGCGCAGCACGCGCTTGCCGCGGCGACCGCGGACGACGCCGTCTTCGGTCGTGATGTCGATCGTTGCCACCATCCGACGATGGTAACCAGGCCCGCCGCCGGCGCGCGAGGGCCGCGGCGGGGGGGGACGGCCCCCCGCCCGCGGCCCCCCGCGCCGCCCGGGCGACGGCAGGGAGCCCGCGGCTGGGGGGGGGGGGTGTGGTGGGGGGGGGGGGGGGGCATGCCCGG
>NZ_JARWRU010000091.1 GCF_029867845.1 Nocardia farcinica
GCCGAGACCGGTGGCGCGCCGTCCGGCGCCGGTGGCTGTCCGTCGGCGAGCTGCCCCTCCGCCGGAGCGGCGGCCGCCGGCACCCCCTGCGGCGGGACATCCTGCGCCGGAACACCCTCTACCGGTTGTCCTTCGGCGGGCAGACCGTCGGCGGGCGCGACCGGCAGGCCCTCGGCGGGTTCGCCCGGCGCGGGAGCAGGCGCGGGCGCGGCGGGGGTCGGCTGCGGGTCGGCCGGATCGGCCGGACGGGCCGGGGTGACCGCCGCCGTCACCGGGATCACCTGCTCGCCCTGGGCGAGCGGATCGGAGGGATCGCGCGGCACCGTGTTCAACGGCGGGGCGGGCGTGCCGTGCACCGGGGTCGGGGTGCCGATCACGATCACCTCGCCGTCCGGGCCGATGAGCAGCCTGGCCGGATCGTCGGCGGGGATCATGCCGAGTTCGCGGGCGCGGGCGGCGAGTTCGGGCGCGGAGTCGGCGGCCTCCACCTCGCGCTGCAGCGCGGCGCGCTCCTCGGCCAGGGTGCGGTTGAGCTGCCTGGCGTCGCTGAGCTGATAGCTGTCCTCGGCGGCGCGGGTGGTCAACAGCAGGGTCAGCGCCAGACCGCAACCGAGCAGGGCGATGATGGCGGCGACGAAGGGGATGCGCCCCGACATCGCCGAGCGGTCGCGTGGCAACCTCGGCGTGTCGGTGAGATGTTCGGCGCGCAGCCGCCGCTTGGCGTAGGCGCGTTGGGCGGCACCGGATTTGACCCGATCGGCAGCCTGCACGCGACGGGCGACCCGTCCCGGCGAAGGTACCGTGCGCGTCCGAATACTCATGGCGTCGTCGCCTCCTCTGCTCCGCATGGACATCCCCACCCCGTCGACTCCGGCCATCGGCTCACGAAGGTCTCTCGATCCGCTCGGCCGCCCGCATCCGCACCGGCGCGGCCCGCGGGTTCTCCTCGATCTCCGCCTCGGTCGCCTTCTCGGCGCCGCGCGTCAGCAAGCGGAATTCCGGTCCCATGCCGGGCAGTTCGACCGGCAGGTCCATCGGCGTCCGCGAACTCGTGCGCGCGGCCAGTTCGTGCTTGACGACCCTGTCCTCGAGCGACTGATAGGACATGACCACGATCCGCCCGCCCAAACGCAGCGCGTCCAGCGCCGCGGGCAGCGCCGCCCGCAGCGAGTCGAGTTCGCCGTTGACCTCCACCCGCAGCGCCTGGAAGGTGCGCTTGGCCGGATGCCCGCCGGTGCGGCGGGCGGCGGCCGGGATCGTCTCGTAGAGCAGTTCCACCAGTTCCCCACTGCTGGTGAAGGGTTTGCGCGCGCGCCTGCGCACCACCTCCGAGGCGATCTTGCCCGCGAAACGCTCCTCGCCGTAGGTCTTGAGCACCCTGGCCAGATCGCCGTGGCTGTAGGTGTTGAGCACGTCGGCGGCGGTCGGGCCGCTCGTCGGGTCCATGCGCATGTCCAGCGGCGCGTCCACCGAGTAGGCGAAGCCGCGCTCGGCCTCGTCGAGTTGCATCGAGGACACCCCGAGGTCCATCAGGATGCCCGCGACCGAGCCGGCCGGGTCGAGTCCCGCACCCGCGAGCGCGTCGGCGATGCCGTCGTATCGGGTGTGCACCAAAGTGATCCGGTCGGCGAACGGCGCCAGCCGCTCACCGGCGAGGCGCAGCGCCTCGGTGTCGCGGTCGAGGCCGATCAGCCGCAGCCGCGGGTAGGTGCGCAGGAAGTGTTCGGCGTGACCGCCCAGACCCAGTGTGGCGTCGACGTATATCGCGTCCTCACCGGCCAGCGCGGGACCGAGCAACTCGTCGGCGCGGCGCAACAGGACCGGGACATGACGGGCGGCGCCTGGTTCACGGTTCACCTCGACCTCCCGGATTCTGCCTCGCGCTCGTCGGTACCGTGACGGGCATCCGGCGGAGTCGCCTCCGGCCGGTGCACACGGGTCGCTCTGTGCCGCTTGCCTTCTCGCCGCTCTGCCGGCCGCTGCTGGTGGTGCCGCTGGTGTCGATGTCGCTGCTCGTCTTGCCGTTCGCCTGTGCCTGTCGCGTGAGCCGGGAGGCACAGCGCCGGATGGCCCTGCGCGCGCAGCTCTCGTGGGGATGTCACGCCTGAATGTTCGTGTGGGCCGGTCATATCGGTCCTGATCGCCGAGGGCGGGTGGCGCGTGGTGCCAGCCCGCCACCGCACCAGGCGGCGGGGAAGTACGCCAGGGGCCGCGCGCGGCCAGAGACCCCCCCGCCCACGCACGCCCCGCGATAAAAAACCGCCCCGCGACACCTCAAACACAATCGCCTAAAACAACACCTGCTAA
>NZ_JARWRU010000092.1 GCF_029867845.1 Nocardia farcinica
GTCGTGAGCCACGAACGCCCGCGTTCCGCCGCCCTGTCCCCCGCGAGCACCACCCCGGCGCTCGCCGACCCGCACCCCGGGAGAGCGTGACCGTGACAGAACCCGCCACCAGCACCGCCCACCGCGTACCGGCCGGGGCCACACCGCCCGGCTCCGCCGTCACCGTCGCGGCGACGGCGGTCCACCCCGCGACCGGGCGCGCCGACGCCGACCGCCTGCGCGCCCACATCGCCGACGTCCTGACCGCCGCGCGGGCGCGCACCGCCCTGCTCACCGACGCCGTGGACGAGGCCGACCTCGTCGCCCAGCACTCCCCGCTGATGAGCCCGCTGGTGTGGGATCTGGCGCACATCGGCAACCAGGAGGAGCTGTGGCTGGTGCGCGACGTGGGCGGCCGGGAGCCGGTGCGCGCCGACATCGACGAGCTCTACGACGCCTTCAAACACCCGAGGGCGAACCGTCCCGCGCTGCCCCTGCTCGACCCCGCGCAGGCCCGCGGCTATGTCGGCACGGTGCGCGAGAAAGTGCTCGACGTGCTCGACCGCAGCCCGCTGTCCGGCCGCCCGCTGGTGGCCGACGGGTTCGCCTTCGGCATGATCGCCCAGCACGAGCAGCAGCACGACGAGACCATGCTGGCCACCCACCAGCTGCGCGCGGGCGAACCGGTGCTCACCGCCCCGCCCGCCCCGCCCGCGCGCGTCCCGGTGTCCGGCGAGGTGATCGTGCCAGGCGGCGAATTCCTCATGGGCACCTCGGCGGACCCGTGGGCGCTGGACAACGAGCGGCCCGCGCATCCGGTGCAGGTGCCCGCCTTCGCCATCGACGCCGCGCCCGTCACCAACGAGCAGTACCTGGCCTTCGTCGAGGACGGCGGCTACCGTCGGCCGGAGCTGTGGTCCGAGCGCGGCTGGGCACACCGCACCTCCGCCGGCCTGACCGCGCCGCAGTTCTGGCAGCGCGACGCCGACGGCCGCTGGTGGCGACGGGTGTTCGGCGTCATGACCCCGCTGCGGCCACGGCAGCCGGAGGAGCACGTGTGCTGGTTCGAGGCCGAGGCCTACGCCCGCTGGGCGGGCAAGCGTCTGCCGACCGAGGCCGAATGGGAGAAGGCCGCCCGCTTCGACCCCGCCACCGGCGCCTCGCGGCGCTACCCGTGGGGCGAGTCCGCGCCCGACGAGACGAAAGCCAATCTGGGACAACGTCATCTCGAACCCGCCGACGTGGGCGCCTACCCGGCCGGGGTGTCGCCGTGCGGCGCGCACCAGATGATCGGCGATGTCTGGGAGTGGACCTCCTCGGGTTTCCAGGCCTACCCGGGCTTCCGCGCCTTCCCCTATCGGGAGTACTCCGAGGTCTTCTTCGGCGGCGACTACCGGGTGCTGCGCGGCGGCAGTTTCGGCACCGACCAGGTGGCCTGCCGCGGCACCTTCCGCAACTGGGATCATCCGATCCGCAGGCAGATCTTCGCCGGCTTCCGGCTGGCCCGCGATCTGCGCGCGGACGAGTTCTGATGTGCCGCCATCTGGGCTACGTCGGCCCGGCGGTCGCGGTGGGCGAACTGCTCACCCGCGGCCCGCACTCGCTGTATCGGCAGTCCTGGGCGCCGCGGGAGATGCGCGGCGGCGGCACCGTCAACGCCGACGGCTTCGGCGCGGCCTGGTGGCGGCCCGGCCGGGACGGACCGACGGTCAGCCGCTACCGCAATCGCGAACCGATCTGGAGCGATCCGGCGGTCACCGAGGTGCTCGGCCAGATCGAATCGACCGCCGTGCTCGGCTCGGTCCGCTCCGCCACCGTCGGCATGCCCGTCGAGCGCACCGCCTGCGCGCCGTTCACCACCGGCCGATGGGCCGCCAGCCACAACGGACTGGTGCCGAACTGGCAGCACACCCTCACCGCGGTCGCCGCGCGCCTGGACGTCGAGGCCACCCGCGCCGGGCAGACCAGGCTGTTCCAGAGCGCGCACCTGCTCGCGGCCGAGGCGCCCACCGACGCCGCCGCCCTGTGGGTGCTGCTCGCCGCGTTGATCGGTTCCGCCGAGTCCGGCGGCTACGGCGCGAACCCGCCGCAGGCGCTGCGCCTGTTCACCCGCACCGTGCTCGACCACGCGCCCGAGGCCAGGCTCAACCTGCTGCTGTGCGACGGCGCCACCTTGCTCGCGACCACCGTCTACCACGCGCTGTCGGCCCTGGTCACCGACGAGTTCGCGGTCCTGTCCTCCGAGCCCTACGACGACGACCCGCGCTGGCGGCCGATCCCGGACCGCTGTCTGGTCGTGGCCGCGCCGGGCGTCCTCACCGTCGAACCGCTCGACCCCGGCGCCTCCGTCCCGCCCCCGCACGACTCCGGCGCCCAGGTCGAGGGCCTCGAAACCGGCCGGGCAGGTTCCCGTCCGGCCGCCACCCCGGCGGCCCCCACGCACACCGAAAGGCCGAACGCATGACCGCAGCGACCATGGAAGTGCACCTCACCGACGCCGACCTGACCTCGGCGCTGCGCGCGGACGCCGGGCGCGGCCTCACCGCCACGCCGAAACACCTGCCGCCCAAATGGTTCTACGACGCCAGGGGCAGCGAACTGTTCGAGCGGATCACCGCCCTGCCGGAGTACTACCCGACCCGCACCGAGCGCGCGCTGCTGGAACGGGTGGTCGGCGAGATCGCCCGGCTCGCCGGCGCGGAGGTGCTGGTGGAACTGGGCGCCGGCTCGGCCGCCAAGACCAGGTTGCTGCTCACCGCGTTGACCGAGCGGGGCGCGTTGCACACCTATGTGCCCCAGGACGTGTCCTCGGCCGCCCTGCGCGCCGCCGCCGCCGAGGTGGCCGAGGAGTTCCCCGGCCTGACCGTGCACGGCGTGGTCAGCGATTTCACCGACACCCTGACCGCCATGCCGCGCGGTGGCCGCCGCATGATCGCCTTCCTCGGCGGCACCATCGGCAATCTCGTCCCCGCCGAGCGCCGCGCCTTCCTCACCGGCATCCACGACGTGCTCGAACCCGGCGAACGGCTGCTGCTGGGCGCGGGCCTCGTCGTCGACCCGGACGTGCTCGTTCCCGCCTACGACGACGCCGAGGGCGTGACTGCCGCCTTCAATCGCAACGTCCTGCACGTGCTCAACCACCGCCTCGGCGCGGACTTCGAGCCGGACAAGTTCGATCACGTGGCGCTCTGGGACGCCGAGCACGAGTGGATCGAGATGCGCCTGGCCGCCCGCGAGGACATGACCGTCACCGTCGCCGACCTCGACCTGGTCGTCGAGTTCGCGCGCGGCGAGCAGATGCGCACCGAGATCTCCGCCAAGTTCCGGCTCGACGGACTGCGCGCGGAACTGGGCGGATCGGGTTTCGCCGTCGAGCAGGTGTGGACCGATCCCGACGACCGTTTCGCGCTGGTGCTGGCCACCAGGACCTAGCCGGCGGCGATCGGGCGGGCGGATGTCAGGCGTTGGCCGGGCCGACCACGGCGGTCAGCCATTCCACCAGCGGGCGCAGGTCGGTCCACGCCTGCCGTACGTGTGCGGCGGCCTTCGGCGTGGACAGCCACGCCGGGGCGCCGAACTCCCGCGAGCAGGTCAGCGACTTGTGCCGCAGCAGGCCGATGCGCGGGTGGTCGGCGTCGTAACCCTTCGGCCTGGTCTTCAGCCTCTCCCCGCCGAGCACGTACCCGGCGGCGGCCAGCGGCGCCAGGATGGACTCCAGCTCGGGTCCGCGCACCTCGTCGGCCACGGCCCGGCGCAGCGACGCGATCTGCTCGGCGTCGCCGCGATAGAAGCCGCCGCTGACGAACAGCCCCGGCGCGCCGATCTGCACGTACCAGCCCACGCCGGGCGCGGTCCCGGCCACCGCCCCCTGATGGGTCTTGTACGGCGACTTGTCATGGGAGAACCGGACGTCGCGGTACGGCCGGAAGAGCTTGGCGGGACCGAACTCTGCCTCCAGTTCAGCCGTCAGCGCCAGCATGGGTTCGCGCACGGCCTGCTCGTAGACATGCTTGTGCGCGGTCCAGAACGCCTTGGAATTGTCGACCTCGAGGTCCTCGTACAGGTCGAGGCCCGCCAGCGGGAAGCCACCGAATCCACCCATGCCCCGACCCTACGACCGGCCCCGCCGCGCCTCGGGCGCCGGGCCCGGCCGG
>NZ_JARWRU010000093.1 GCF_029867845.1 Nocardia farcinica
GCCTGCGACCTCGCGATCGATCACGCGACCACGCTCGAACCACACCTACCGAAATAGCCTCAGCCACTCCAAGGAGAAACGAAATGGCCGGTACGGAGTCACATCTCAAGGCGTGGCAAAACTTCAAAGAGCAGGGCATCAACGGTGAGTTCAGGCTCGATACCGACATCGGTCAAGCCCTGTACGACCATTGTGAACTCCTCCGTCAACAATTGCTGCGCATGAGGATGGACATCGAGCAGATGCGCTACCTCGGCGGCTTCGGTGGCCTCCCGTCAGCGCTACAACTGAAGACGAAGTTCGAGCAGAAAGCGACCGGCGGCGGGGACCACGACCCGAACGACAACGCCCTCACCCGCATCGACCAGCACATCGAGATAGTCACCACCATGCGCGACGCCTACAAGGCCGCGATCGGCCAACTGCAAGCGGTCGACGAGGATTCCAGCTATCAACTGGCCAACCAGGGCGAGGAAGTCGGCTGACACCTGCGCACGGCCGTCCGAGCAACTCCGAGGTGGCGGCATCGACATCATCGTGGGAGTAACGGTTCGTAGGATGTGGATGCCGGCCCCGAAGAGTTGCAGGAGCTGATTCTGCGGGGGATCGACAACAACGAGGGCGGTCGTCATTCAAGAGGTTCCCGACGGCGGACAGATCGCCTCAGTAATTCCGTTGCTCCCGGCACGGACATGATCCTGCCGGGCGCGGACATTCCCATGCCTGACAGGTGATCGAGGTGCGGATCCGAACCGGACTGCTCGCGATAGCCGAAGCTTCGGCTGGTCCTCGGAGCTGGGACCAGGTCATCTACCTGGCTTAGGCTTGTGGCGTGGTTCCCGAGCGGGTGGTGGTAGACGGTCGGTTCGAGTTGCGCGCACCGCTCGGCAGCGGCGGGATGGGCACGGTGTGGCGCGCCTATGATCTGGCGCTGCATCGGGAGGTGGCCCTCAAGGAGGTGCGGCCCGCCGACCCGGACAGTTCGGCGGGGGCGCCCGGGGTGCAGCGGGAGCGGGTGCTGCGGGAGGCGCGGGCGCTGGCCCGGATCAGTCATCCGAATGTGGTTGCGGTGCATCACATCGTGGATTCGCCGCCGCCCGCGCATCCGTGGATCGTGATGGAGCTGGTGCGGGGGCGGTCGCTGTCGGATCGGCTGGCGGAGGGGCCGGTTCCGCCGGGGGAGGCGGCGATGATCGGGCGCGGCATCCTGGCGGGGCTGCGGGCCGCGCACCGGGTGGGGGTGCTGCACCGGGACATCAAGCCGGCGAATGTGCTGTTGCGCGAGGACGGTTCGCCGGTGCTCACCGATTTCGGTATCGCCGCGCTGCACGACGCCACCGGGCTCACCGGCACCGGCAATCTGGTGGGTTCGCTGGACTATGTGGCGCCGGAGCGGCTGGCGGGGCACGAGGGTGATCCGGCCTCCGACCTGTGGTCGCTGGGGCTGCTGTTGTTCGTCGGGGTGGAGGGGTATCACCCGCTGCGGCGCGAGACCACGGTGGCCACGCTGGCGGCGGTGTTGCAGGCGACGATTCCCGCGCCGAGGCAGGCCGGACCGCTGGCGCCGGTGCTGGGCGCGGTGCTGGTGCCGCAGCCGGAGCGCAGGCCGTCGACCGAGGAACTCGACATGCTGCTGACGCGGGTGATCACCGAGGCGCATTCGGGGCAGGATCAGGTGGCGAGGCCTTGTCCGGGGGGCGGCGCACCGGGTCTCGGCGGCCCGTCGGGCGGCTACGGCCCTGGCGCGCCGAGCACCGGTCCGTCGGGCGGGTATGCCTACGGGCCGCCCGGATACAGCGGCCCCTCGGGCGCCCCGGGTTCTGCCGGTTCGCCACCCCACCCGAGCGCACCGCTCGAAGCCGACCGCCGCCGCATGTCCCCCGCCGCACGAGCCGGCCTGATCGCCGCGGCGCTGCTCCTCGTCGCCGCGCTCGGCACCGGCGTGGTGCTGCTGCGCCCGGGCACGGTGGAGACCTCGGCCACCGGACCGACCACCCTGCCCGGCGGCCTCGTCATCCCCGGGACCGAATCCCCGCCCACCACCACCGACACCACCGACCTGCTCACCCCGGACGGCATCCGCGCCGCCGTCGCGGCACTGGAGGAGCTGACCGGCGACGACGAGTTCACCGAGTTCACCGTCTACCCGAGCTATGTCGCCGCCGCCGCGCCCCTGGAGTCGAATCCCCGCCTCTACGACGAATACAGCTACCGCGACGGCGTGGCGACGCGGGCGGGCGCGGGCGGCGAACTGGACGACGACGTGCGGCCCATCCGCCTGCGTGAGATCGACTGGAACGTCCTGCCCGCGCTGCTGGCCACCGCGCACGCGGAACTCGGGGTGCCGGAGCCGACGCTGCGCTACGTGATCGTGGAACCGGCATGGACCTTCAACGCCGACAGGCCTGCCCTGCTGGTGTATCTCAGCGACGACTACGGCGGGGCCTATCTCGCGGCCGAGCTCGACGGCACCGTGATCACCAAGTTTCCCCGGGGGCGCTGACCACGCCCTCAGTCCACGAAGGCGCGCTCGATGATCGCCCCGGTGTCCACCCCGACCGGCAGCGTGCCGAAGGCGATGCCCCAGTCGTCGCCCAGGCGGGTGGCGCAGAAGGCGTCGGCGATGGCGGGGTGGCCGTGCCGGACCAGCTGCGCGCCTTGCAGGACGAGCGCCATGAGTTCGACCACGCGGCGGGCGCGGTATTCGATGTCGGACAGGTCGGCCAGCTCCTTGCCGACGCGGTCGATGGCGTCGTCGAGCCGCGGGTTCTCCCCGCGCGAGTTGTTCACCTCGTCGAAGTAGGCCTGCACGGTCTCGGGCTGGCGGCCCATGGCGCGCAGCGCGTCGAGGGCGGCGACATTGCCGGAACCCTCCCAGATCGACATCAGCGGGGACTCGCGGTAGAGGCGGGGCATGCCCGATTCCTCGGCATAGCCGTTGCCGCCCAGGCATTCCAGCGCCTCGGCGGTGTGCATGGTGGCGCGCTTGCACACCCAGTACTTGGTGACGGCCAGCGCGATGCGGCGCAGGGCGGCCTCGGCGGGGTCGCTTCCCGCGCGGTCGGTGGCCCCGGCCAGGCGCATCATGACGGTGGTGGCGGCGTCGGACTCGATGATCAGGTCGGCCAGCACGTTGCGCATGGCGGGCTGGTCGATCAGTTTCGCGCCGAAGGCACTGCGGTGGCGGGCGTGGTGGGTGGCCAGCACGGTGGCGGCGCGCATATTGGTGGCCGAACCGATCACGCAGTCGAGGCGGGTCATGTTGACCATCTCGATGATGGTCTTGACGCCCTTGCCCTCGTCGCCGACGAGCCAGCCGACGGCGTCCTCGTACTCGATCTCCGAGGAGGCGTTGGACTTGTTGCCCAGCTTGTCCTTGAGCCGCTGGATGCGGATCGGGTTGCGGCTGCCGTCGGGCAGCACCCGGGGCAGCAGGAAGCAGGACAGGCCGCCGGGCGCCTGGGCGAGGGTCAGGAACATGTCCGACATGGGCGCCGAGGTGAACCACTTGTGGCCGACGATGCGGTAGCTGCCGTCCTGGCGCGGGGTGGCGGTGGTGGTGTTGGCGCGGACGTCGGAGCCGCCCTGCTTCTCGGTCATCGACATGCCCGCGATCAGGCCCGCCTTGGCGGACGGCTCGCGCAGGCCGAAATCGTAGTTGCGGGAACCGAGCAGGGGTTCGTAGCGGGCGGCGAGTTCGCGGTTGTGGCGCAGGGCGGGGACCACCGCGTAGGTCATGGAGATCGGGCACATGTGCCCGGCGTCGGCGAAACCCCAGGTGTAGAACTTGGCGGCGCGGGCCACGTGCGCGCCGGGGCGGTCGTCGAGCCAGGGCGCGCCGTGCAGGCCGTGCTCGACGGCGACGGTCATCAGATCGTGCCAGTGGGGGTGGAACTCGACCTCGTCGACGCGATGTCCGTAGCGGTCGTGGGTGCGCAGCACGGGCGGATACTCGTTGGCGAGCCTGCCCCACTCCTGGACTCGCGGGCTGCCCGCGAGGCGGCCGAGTTCGCGGACCTCGTCCTCGGCCCAGGTGGCGCCCTCGCGGCGCAGGCCCTCCAGCAGCGCGGGGTTGCGGGAGAAGTCGAAGGGGGTGATGCCGGGGGCCTGGTTGAAGACCTCATGTGTGGGCACGGTGTACTCCCGGATCGGTGGCGGTGACGGGACCTGCCTGGGCCGGGGCGCCGAGGGCGCGCAGGGCGAAGGCGACGAGTTCGCGCACGACGGAATCGTTGTGCGGGTTGGTGGCCAGCGGGCCGACGAGCACCTCGCCGATCGCGCCGACCAGGCCGGCGGCGGTGGTGTACGGGTTCTGGGCGGGCAGTTCGCCGGTGGTGACGCCGTCGGCGACGGCGGCGACGAAGGCGTCGGTGAAGGCGCGGCGGAAACGCAGGCGCTCGACGTCGACCACGGCGTCGACCGGCTCGACCAGCAGGACGTAGGCGAGTTTCGGGTTGCGCAGGGCGCGACCGGCGAAGGTCTGCACGGCGGCGACCACGCGTTCGGTGGCGCTGCCTGCCGGCGGTGCGGCCGCGGCGACCACGGCTTCGACCTCCCGGCCGACCACCGTGCGGAAGACGGCGGTGACCAGCTCGGCCTTGTTCTCGTAGTGCTTGTAGACGGTGCCTGTGGCCACGCCCGCGGTGGCGGCGACGGCGGCCATGTTCAGTCCGGCGAAGCCCTCCTGGGACAGCACCGTGGTCGCGGCCTGCACGATCAGCCGCGCCTGAGCGTCCAGCCTGGCCTGCATGGCGGGGCTTCGGCGATACACCATGCAAGAAGTGAACCACCGATTCACTTTTTCGACAAGAGGTCGCCGACCGGCGATCGGCGGGTCTATCTTCGAGCCATGAGCGATAGCGCCGAACCCGCCGTCCGCGTCGAACGCGACGGTCCGGTCACCACCGTCGTGCTGCACCGCCCGCACGCCCGCAACGCCGTCGACGGACCGACCGCGGCCGCCCTGGCCGCCGCCTTCCGCGAGTTCGACGCCGATTCGGACGCCGCGGTCGCGGGGTTGTGGGGTGTGGGCGGAACCTTATGCGCCGGGGCCGGTGTCAAGGCGCTCGGCACCCAGCGCCGCAATAGCGCCGCACCCCACCGG
>NZ_JARWRU010000094.1 GCF_029867845.1 Nocardia farcinica
CCACTAAGGGCCCCCCCCCCTGCCCGGCGGGGTGGGGGGGCCCGCCGCCGGGGCGCCCGCCGCGCGGTACGCCCTGCGCGTCTCCGAGGTCGACCATCGCGACCTGGACGCCTGGCGCGCCGCGCTCACCGAGGGCGTCACCGCACAGCTGGCCCCCAAGCTCGACGCCGCCGTCGACGTGGTCGGCCCCTGGCTGAGCCAGATGGAGTACACCGCCACCGCCCGCCTGCTCGCCGCCGACCTGTCGGAAGCCGAGGGCGACCGCTACGTGGTGCAGGTCTTCGTCGACATGACCTCCAAGAGCAAGCAGACCCCCGACGGCGTCGCCGCCACCGCCACCTACACCGTCACCCTCGACCGCGCCTCCGACTGGACCATCACCGATGTCGGCGGCGTCGGCGGCGGTCTCCCCGGCGCCACCACCCCACCCACCGGCGGCCGCTGACCCGGCCTGCCGTCCAGAAGGGCATGTCATCGACAGGGCGCCTGTTGCAGGGGATCGTGTCGCGCCGTCCGCGGGGCGCGATCACTGGGAACTGCGGTTCGCGACCGGCGAGGCGGCGAAGGGCTGGGACGCCCTCTGTCAGCAGGCGCCGGCGAACACGTCGGCGGCGTGGGAGGTGTTGCGTTCGGCGGGTTGCCGTTCCGGTTGACGGACGTGGGTTCAGGCGATCCGGGTGAAGTGCTCGACGGTGGGGAACGGGTCGTAGAAGTGGTGCAGCAGCTCCTTCCAGCGCTGGAACTCGGGAGAGTTGCGGAAGCCTTCGGTGTGGTCCTCGATGCGTTCCCATTCGACGAGAAGCAGGTAGCTGCCGGGGTTCTCGACGGAGCGGGAGAGCGTGAGGCCGCCGAAGCCGGGCATCGATTCGATGATCGTGCGGGCTTCGGCGAAGGTGGCTTCGAAGTCGGCTTCGCGGCCGGGGACGACGGGCAGGAGGACGTGTTCGGTGATCACGTATTGCATTCTCGTCGCAGGCGGCGTGGGGGTGCTGGGGTGTTGCCCGCCCGGTGACACCATTCGGTGATGGAGATCACAGTCGAGGACGAGGGTGGGCCGTTCTTCAGCGTGGTCGGCGTCGACCTCGACACCGCCCGCTGGACAAGCGATCTCACGCTCCGCATGGTCAGGGATGTCGACGAGCGGGGGCGCGAACGGTTCCGATTGTTGCGCCGGATCGGTTATCGCGACTCCGAACTCGGCCCGATCGTGGTGCCTGCGAAGCTGGACTGGACCACCGATCTCACCTCGGTGCCCGCTTTCCTGACCTGGCTGGTGCCCAAGACCGGGGCGCACCTGCCCGCGGCGATCCTGCACGACGGGCTGGTGCTGTCGCCCGGCGAGGCGGCGAGCTACTACGCGCCCGGCCGCACTGTCACCCGCGATCAGGCCGACCGCGTCTTCCGCGACGCCATGATCGCCACCGGCACGCCGATCGTGCGGGCCTGGCTGGTGTGGGCCGCGGTCACCGCCGCCACCATGTTCCACGGGCGGCAGGTGGACTGGGGTCCGGCGCGGCGCTGGTACTACCTCGCCGTGCTGTGCTTGTCCGCGGCAGCCGTCGCGGTGCTCGGCGTCTGGTCGACGCTGGATCTGGCCGGGGTGGAGACGCTGCGGATCGGCGCGGTCACCGCGACCGTTCCCGGCGTGCCGTGGATCGGCGGTGGTCCGGTGCGGGCATTCCTCGGCGGTCTCGCCGGGAGCGTGGTGGTCCCGCTGGCGCTCGGCACGCTGTGGGGCCGATTCCGCGCCGCGGGCTGGATTCTCGGGCCCGTCGCGGCCATCCTGCTGCTCGCGGTGCTGCCGATCCTGTTCCTCGGCGCGGTGTACTGGGTGGCCGAGGCGCTGTTCCGGCGCGGCAGACTGCTCGCCGGAATCTGCGCGGGTGTCGTGGTGCTGCTGGCGACGGGGGTCTTCGCGCTGGCCGTCACCGGCTGGTGATCGGGCTCAATCCCGCACGGCCCGGCCGAGTTCGGCCATCGCCAGGGCGTGCTCGGTGCGGGTCAGCACGTGGGCGCGCGAGGACTCGATGTGCGCGACGAGCACCGCCAGCGCGGTCTCGGGGTCGCCCGCCAGCAGATGCTCGGCGATGGTGATGTGCTCGGCGATCATGTCGGTGATGCGCTCGGGCGTGGGCAGATCGAGCATTCTGACCGGGCGCAGCCGCACGTGCACCGACCGCAGGGCCTCGGCCAGAGCGGTGTTGCCCGCCGCGGCGAGCAGGGTGGTGTGGAAGCGCTCGTCCTCGGTGAGCAACCCGACGCTCGGCGCGGGCGGGTCATCGCGCAACCGCCGCCAGTGCCGCAGCTGGGCGCGCACCTCGTCGAGATCGTGGGTGCGCGGGGCACGGGCGACCGGGCGCTTGCCGGTCACCCGCTCGATGCCGCGCGCCTCCAGGGTGATCCGCAGTTCGAAGAGCTCGTCGAGATCCTCGAGGCGAGGACGGTAGGGATAGAGGCCGTCGGCCTGGCGTTCGACCAGGCCGTCGGCCTGCAAGCGGGCCAGCGCCTCGCGCACGGGGGTGCGGGAGACGCCATAGGCGCCGGCGAGACGTTCCTCGCTGAGGCGTTCGGTCGGCACGACCGCGCCGGAGGCGAGATCGTGGCGCAGCTGGTGATAGACCTTCTCACCCAGCGGCACCCGCCCCCGGCGCGCCATCATGGCCGGCTCAGATCGCCATCGCGGCGCGCACCGCGGATTCCGCACCCTTGCCGCCCTCGCCGCTCGATGTCGATCTGCCCGATTCGAGCACGTAGTAGCGTTGCGCGGCCTGGAGGGCGAAGCCGATGTGCTGCTCGACCAGCAGCACGCTCAGACCACCGCGCTTGGTGAGATCGATGATGGTGCGCTCGATCTCGGCCACCACCGACGGCTGGATGCCCTCGGTCGGCTCGTCCAGGATCAACAGCTTCGGCTCGGTGATCAGCGCCCGCGCGATGGCCAGCTGCTGGCGCTGACCACCGGACAGCAGGCCCGCCTTGCGGTCGAGCAGCTCGCGCAGCGCCGGGAACAGATCGAGCGATTCGTCGATCAGCGCTTTGCCGCGCTTGCGGCCGTCGGCCACCACCTGCAGATTCTCGGCTGTGGTCAGCTGGGGAAAACTCTGCTGCCCCTGCGGCACATAGGCGATGCCGCGCTTGACCCGCTTGGAGGGGGCGAACTTGGTGATGTTCTCCCCGTCGAAGCGGATCTCGCCGGACTTGGTGCCGATCAGCCCGACCGCGGTGCGCAACAGGGTGGTCTTGCCCGCGCCGTTGTGGCCCATGATGGCCACCACGCTGTCGTCGGGCACGGTCAGGGAGACGCCGTGGATGACCTCGGTGCGTCCGTAGCCGGACTTGACGTCGACGAGCTCCAGCATGCTCAGGCCTCCTTCTCCAGGACGGGCGCGCCGTCGCTCGCCGCCGTGTCGGCGGCGTCGGTGGCGGCGGTGGTGGCGGCGTCGGTCTCGGTCTCCAGTTCGGTGCCGATGGCCGCGGCGGTGCCGAGGTAGACCTCCTGCACCTTCGGGTCGGCCTGCACCTGTTCCACGGTGCCCTCGCTGAGCACCTTGCCGCCCGCCAGCACCGTCACCGAGGTGGCGAACTGGCGCATGAACTCCATGTCGTGCTCGACGACCACGACCACCCGCTCGGCGCCGATGCGGCGCAACAGGTTCCCGGTCTCCTCCCGCTCCTCGGCGCTCATGCCCGCGACCGGCTCGTCGAGCAGCAGCACCGAGGCGTTCTGCACCAGCAGCATGCCGATCTCGAGCCACTGCTTCTGGCCGTGGGCGAGCACGCCCGCGGGCCTGTCGCGCAGATCGGCCAGGCCGGTGGTCTCCAGCGCCTCCTCGATGGCGGGCAGCACGGACTTGCGCCTGCGCAGCATGGTGAGGAAGGAGCGGCCGGCGCCCGCGGCGATGTCGAGGTTCTGCAACACCGACAGTTCCTCGAAGACGCTGGCGGTCTGGAAGGTGCGTCCGACGCCGAGGCGGGCGATCTGGTGCACCTTCTTGCCGAGCAGTTCGGCGCCGGATTTCTGCGCCGAGCCGGTGGCGGGGACCAGGCCGGTGATGGCGTCGATCAGGGTGGTCTTGCCCGCGCCGTTGGGGCCGATGAGGAACCGCAGGTCGCCCTGCAAGACCGTCAGGTCGACCTCGGACACGGCCTTGAAGCCGTCGAAGGTGACCGAAAGACCGCGGATCTCGAGGTACTCGCTGTCCATGCCTGCGTTGCCGCCGATCCGCGGCTGCTGTGTGGGGGCGGTCATCGCGATTCCACCTTCTGCTCTTCGTCCGGCGTGGTGTCGTCGGATTCGTTCTTCGCCGGATCCGCGGCGTCGCCGCCGGTCGTGTCGGCATCGGCCCTCGCCGCGCCGTTCCCGGCGGCGGGCGCAGGCTTGCCTGCGGCCGCGGCGGCGGGAGCGTCCGGCCCGGTGGGCGTGCTCAGGCGGGTCTGCACGAATCCCTTGGCCATCGGCCAGATGCCGGCCAGACCGGCCGGGATGAAGCCGACCACGACGATGAACAGGATGCCCTGCAGGTAGGTCCAGCCCGAGGGGAACTGCTCGGACAGGCTGGTCTGCGCCCAGGCCACGCCGATCGCGCCGAGCACCGGGCCGAGCAGAGTGGTGCGGCCGCCGATCGCGACGCCGATGAGGAAGGCGATCGAGGGCACGATGCCGATGTCGGCGGGGGAGATGATGCCGACGATCGGGGTGAACAGCGCGCCCGCGATGCCGGCGAAGAAGGCGGCGACCACGTAGGCCAGGATCTTGACATTGGCCGGGTCGTAGCCGAGGAAGCGAACCCGCTCCTCCTGATCGCGCACCGCCACCAGCAGCTCGCCGTAGCGGCTGTGCATCAGCTGGCGGGCGATGGCCACCACCACGAGCAGGGTGCCCGCGGCGATGAAGAACAGCATCTGCCGGTTGGCCGGGTCGGAGAGCTTGAAGCCGAAGAAGGCGCGGAAGTCCGACAGGCCGGTGAAGCCGCCGAGCATCTGCTGGCCGGTGAGCAGGATCGCCATCGCCGCCGCGAGCGCCTGGCTCAGGATGGCGAAGTAGGCGCCCTTGACCCGGCGCTTGAACACGCCGTAGCCCAGCACCGCGGCCACCAGGCCGGGTAGCACCAGGATGGCGATGATGGTCACCGGCGCGGAGGCGAAGGGCTGCCACAGCGTCGGCAGCTCCCTGATGCCCGCGATCTGCATGAAGCCGGGCACGTCCTGCTTCATCCTCGCCGCGTCGGCCAGCTGCATGTGCATGGCCATGATGTAGGCGCCCAGGCCGAAGAACACGCCCTGGCCGAGGGTCAGCATGCCGCCGCGCCCCCAGGCCAGGCCGATGCCGACCGCCACGATGGCGAAGCACAGGAACTTCGCGAGCAGATTGAGCCGGAAGTCGCTGAGCACCGCGGGCGCCACCGCGAACAGCAGGATGGCGGCGACCGCGAAGCCGGCGAGCACGGTGAGCGAGGAGGACTCGCGGCCCGATCCGCCGAGCCGGTCCCGCACGGATCCGATGAGTGAGGTCATGCCAGGCTCCTTGTGCGGACCGTGAACAGACCCTGCGGGCGGACCTGCAGCACGATCACGATGATCACGAAGACGATCACCTTCGCGATCGAGGCGGTGGTCGAGTACTCGATGAAGGAATTGAGCAGGCCGAGGGCGAAGGCCGCGATGACCGTGCCCTTGATCTGCCCGAGGCCACCGATCACGACCACCAGGAACGCGTCGATCAGGTAGCTCTGCCCGATGGTCGGGCTGGTGGAGCCGATCAGCGTCAGCGCCACACCGGCCACGCCCGCCAGGCCCGAGCCGATGAAGAAGGTGCTGATGTCGGTGAATCGGCTGGACACGCCGCTGGTCTCGGCCAGGCCGCGGTTCTGCACCACGGCCCGGATCCGGCGACCCAGCGGCGTCGCCTTGAGCACTGCTGCCAGCGCCGTCACCGCGACGACGGCCAGCACCAGGATGAAGATGCGCGTCTTCGGAACGACGGCGCCGAGGATCTCGACGCCGCCGCCGAGGAAGTCGGGCACCAGCACGTTCTTGGCCGGTGCGCCGAAGATGTCGCGGGCCAGCTGCTGCAATACCAGGCCCACACCGAATGTCACCAGCAGCGTGTCCAGCGGCCGGTCGTACATCCAGCGGATCAACCCCATCTCCAGCGCCGCGCCCAGCGCACCGCCGACGAGGAATCCGACCGCCAGCGAGACGAACAGCGAGACGCCGGCGGAGCTGATGACCTGCTGCACGACATAGGTCGTGTAACAGCCGGCCATGATGAATTCCCCATGGGCCATGTTGATCACGCCCATCTGCCCGAAGGTCAGTGACAGGCCGAGAGCGGCGAGCAGCAGGATCGAGCCGAGGCTCAATCCGGTGAAGAGTTGTCCGACAATCACATCCACGTCAGGTCAGCGCTCCTAGATCACAGACCGTCGGCCCAGGAGTAGGTCTCCAGGTACGGGTCCGGGTCGATCGGGCCGTCGGACTCCCAGACGGTGTAGATCAGGCCGTCGGGCCGGATCTCGCCGATGCGGGCGGTCTTGGTGATGTGGTGGTTGGAGCCGTCGATGGTGACCTTGCCCTCCGGGGCGTCGAAACTCACGCCGTCGGCCGCGGCCTGGATGTCGGCCACCGCGAAGGAGTCGGCCTTCTCGACGGTCGCCTTCCACAGGTAGACCGAGACGTAGGCGGCCTCCATCGGGTCGGAGGTGGGCTTGTCGGCGCCGAAAGCGGCCTTGTAGGCGTCGACGAAGGCCTTGTTCTCCGGGGTGTCGACGGTCTGGTAGTAGTTCCAGGCGGTCAGCTGGCCCGCGATGTTCTGCGCGCCGATGCCCGCGACCTCCTCCTCGGCGATGGACACCGAGACCACCGGCATGTCGGCGGCCTTCAGGCCGGCGTTGGTGTACTCGCGGAAGAAGGCGACGTTGGAGTCACCGTTGAGGGTGTTGAACACCGCGTCCGCGTCGGCGGTGCGGACCTTGTTGACGATGGTGGAGAAGTCGGTCGAGCCGAGCGGGGTGTAGTCCTCGCCCTTGATCTCGATGCCGTTGGCCTCGGCGTAGGCCTTGATCTCGCGGTTGGCGGTCTGCGGGAAGACGTAGTCCGAGCCGACCAGGTAGAGGGACTTGACGCCCTTCTCCTTGAGGTAGTCCAGCGCGGGGACGATCTGCTGGTTGGTGGTGGCGCCGGTGTAGAAGATGTTCTTGCTGGCCTCGAGGCCCTCGTACTGCACCGGGTAGTACAGCAGCGAGTTCAGGCTCTCGAACTTCGGCAGCATGGCCTTGCGGCTCGAGGAGGTCCAGCCGCCGAAGACCGCGGCGACGCAGTCGGAGCTGATGAGCTTCTCGGCCTTCTCGGCGAAGGTCTTCGGGTCGGACGCGCCGTCCTCGAGCACCAGTTCGATCTGCTTGCCGAGCACACCGCCCGCGGCGTTGATCTCGTCGACCGCCAGCTTGGTGGAGTTGGCGACGGTGACCTCGGAGATGGCCATCGTGCCGGACAGGGAGTGGAGCGAGCCGACCTTGATGGTGGGGCCCGAGGTGTCGACGCACGAGGCGGCGGCAACGTCGGAGTCGGCGTCGTCCTTGGCGCCACAGGCCGTTAGCAGGAGGCCGGTGAGGGCGAGTGCGGTCGGGACGACCAGCGCTTTGCTCACGCGGCGGGACTTCTGCCTGCGAGTGGAACGTGGATGTGACATGTGGCGAACCCTTCTGGCGTATACAACGGCTGTATCCGTGCTGCGAACGGTAGCCAGCTGTTGTTGCGCCGGAATATCTGTCGGTGACAAGTGGGTTGCCGATGTTTCGGTTCTGTGAACGAAACGTCCGTTGTGTCCGGTTCGGACTCGATTCTCGCAGGAAACGGCCGCTTTTTCGCGGGAAAGGCCCTGCGGCCCCGCGGGATACGGGCCGCTACTTCAGGACATAGGGCGACACGGAGCTGCGATGCTCGCTGATGTCGAGAGTTTTGCCCAGCGGCGGGAATGCGCGTTGCGGGCAGTTGGCTCGCTCGCACACCCGGCAGCCCGCGCCGATCGGGGTGGCCTTGACCTGATCGAGGTCGATGCCGTCGGCATAGACCACCCGGCTCGCGTGGCGCACTTCGCATCCCAGGCCGATGGCGAAGGTCTTGCTCGGCTGGCCGTAGCGGGTCGCGCGGCGCTCCACGGTGCGCGCCACCCACAGGTACTTGCGCCCGTCGGGCATCTGCGCGATCTGGGTCATGATCTTGCCCGGATAGGCGAAGGTCTCGTAGACGTTCCACAGCGGGCAGGTGCCGCCGCTGGAGGAGAAGTGGAAACCGGTGGCGGATTGGCGCTTCGACATGTTGCCCGCCCGGTCCACCCGCACGAACGAGAACGGCACACCGCGCTGGGACGGCCGCTGCATGGTCGACAGGCGGTGACAGATGGTCTCGTAGCTCTGCGAGTAGAAGGCCGACAGGCGCTCGATGTCGTAGCGGAAGTCCTCGGCGACCTCGAGGAAGTGGGTGTAGGGCAGCACGGTGGCGGCCGCGAAGTAGTTGGCCAGACCGAGCATCGCCAGCTTGCGGGCGTCCTCGGAGGCGAAGTTGCCGTCCTCGACCAGCTTTTCCAGCAGCTCGCCGCATTCGAAGTAGGCCAGCTCGGCGGCCAGCTTGAACGAGCGCTGCCCGCCGGACAGATGCGGGGAGATCTCCAGGCGCAGCGACTCGGGGTCGTAGCGGTGCAGCACGCCCTCGCCGAGGTCGATGCGCTCGATGATGCGCACCCCGTGCTCGCGCAGCAGCCGCGCGACCCCGTTGGCGATGTCGCCGCCGTGGATGCGGATGCGGTTGGTCAGTTCCTCGGCGGCGGTGTCGAGCTCGTGGATGTAGTTCTGCCGCTGGTAGAAGTAGTCGCGCACTTCCTCGTGCGGCTTGGAGATGGTGGCGCTGCCCGCGCCGTCGGAGAAGCGGTCCTCGGTGGCCGCGGCCAGCTGGGCGCTGGTGTTGCGGTAGCGGCGGTGCATGGCCACCATGGCGCGCGCCATGCTCGGGTGGGCGGAGACCATCTCGGCGATCTCCTGGGTGTCCGCCTCGATGCCGAGCTCCTGGTCCATCACGACCTCTTGCAGCTCGGCGATGAGCCTGGTGTCGTCCTGGGAGGAGAAGAAGGTGGCGTCGACGCCGAAGACCTCGCTGATCTTGAGCAGCACCGGCACCGTCAGCGGGCGCACGTCGTGCTCGATCTGGTTGAGGTAACTGGCCGAGATCTCGAGCTGCTGGGCCAGCACGACCTGACTCAGGCCGCGCTCGGTGCGCAGTTGCCGCAGTCGCGCTCCCACATAGGTCTTGGCCATTCGGCCAGTTTAGAGCCGCTTTCGCAGCCCTGCCAACGCGTAATTAACAGTGCTGCGAGCAGCGCGCGCGATCGCGCTCCCCGGTGCGCCGCCCCGGCACGGTTACCGTGAATGTGTGCTGTTCGCCGACGTCGTACGAACCTCGGCCGCTGTGCGGTCGACCCGGTCAAGGAAAGCGAAGATCGCCGCCCTGGCCGGACTGCTGCGCGCCGCCGCGCCCGCCGAGGTGGGGCCGGTCACCGCGTGGCTGTCCGGTGAACTGACCCAGGGGCGCCTCGGCGCGGGCTGGCGCACGCTGGCCGGGCTGGACGCCACCCCGCCCGCCGCGCTGCCCCGCATCAGCGTGGGCGCGGTCGAGTCCATCCGCGACCGGGTGGCCGCGGAGTCCGGTCCCGGCTCGGGCGCGCGGCGCAAGGACCTGCTGGCCGAGCTGTGGTCGGCGGCGACGGCGCCCGAGCAGGAGTACCTGCCTCGGCTGCTCACCGGCGAGCTGCGCCAGGGCGCGCTGACCGCACTGGTCGCCGAGGCCGTCGCGGAGGCGGCCGGGGTGCCGGTGGCGCTGGTGCGCCGCGCCCACATGCTGTCCGGG
>NZ_JARWRU010000095.1 GCF_029867845.1 Nocardia farcinica
CCGGAAACGGTAGCCACGCGCGCGCCGGGAAGGTGACGGCGTCGCGGACGCGCGGTCTAGCGCGGCTTGCGGCGGTACCAGACGTCGTAGCCGACGAGCACGAACAGCGCGGCGGCGAAGCCGATCAGGTAGAGGTTCTCCACGTTGCCGCTGTGGTTGCCGATCAGCATGGCCAGCAGGATCAGGGCGACGACGATCGCTGCGGTCTTGAAGGTGCGCGGCGACTCTCCGCTCCAACCCCAGGCGGCCGAGGGAACCTCCGCGGGGTCGACCTTCGTGACGACGGCGCGCTCGGTGTTGGCGGGTTCGATCTCCGTGGCGGCCACGATCGCTCCTCAGCTGTGTGGGGTACCGAAGGGACGGTACGCAGTCGGCTTGCTGACCGACATCGTGACATACGACGCGGCGTCGTTGGAAGCCGGGCCATGCGCCACAATGGCGTGGTGTCCGACATCGTGAGAGTCCTGCTGCTCGGCAGCACCGGATCCATTGGTACGCAGGCGCTGGAGGTCATCGCCGCCAACCCCGACAAATTCGAGGTCGTCGGCCTGGCCGCGCGCGGCGGCAATCCGGCGCTGCTGGCCGAGCAGATGACCGCCACCGGCACCCGCAATGTCGCCGTCGCCGATCCCACGGCGGGCGCGGCACTGGACATCGACCTGGCCGGACCGGACGCGGTGACCGAACTGGTGCGCCGCACCGAGGCCGACGTGGTGCTCAACGCGCTCGTCGGCTCGCTCGGCCTCGCGCCGACGCTGGCCACCCTGGCCTCGGGCACCCGGCTCGCGCTGGCGAACAAGGAATCCCTGGTGGCGGGCGGCTCGCTGGTGACCCGCGCGGCCGCGCCCGGCCAGATCGTGCCGGTGGACTCCGAGCACTCCGCGCTGGCGCAGTGCCTGCGCGGCGGCCGCGCCGACGAGGTGGACCGGCTGGTGCTGACCGCCTCGGGCGGGCCGTTCCGCGGCTGGACCGCCGAGCAGCTCGAAGCCGTCGACCCCGCCCAGGCCAAGGCGCACCCCACCTGGTCGATGGGACTGATGAACACGTTGAACTCGGCCTCGCTGGTGAACAAGGGCCTGGAACTGATCGAGACGCACCTGCTGTTCGGCATCGACTACGACCGCATCGACGTCACCGTGCACCCGCAGTCGATCGTGCACTCCATGGTCACCTTCGTCGACGGCTCCACCCTGGCCCAGGCCTCGCCGCCGGACATGAAGCTGCCGATCGCGCTGGCGCTGGGCTGGCCGGACCGGGTGCCCGGGGCGGCCGCCGCCTGCGACTTCTCCACCGCCTCGACCTGGACCTTCGAGCCGGTCGACAACGAGGTCTTCCCCGCCGTCGAGCTGGCGCGGCAGGCAGGCGAGGCGGGCGGCAGCGTGACCGCGGTCTACAACGCCGCCAACGAGGTCGCGGTGGACGCCTTCCTGGCCGGTCGCATCCGGTTCCCGGAGATCGTGCGCACCGTGGCCCGCGCGGTGGAGGCCGCCGACCGCTGGACCGCCGAGCCGGAGACCGTCGAGGACGTGCTCGCCGCCGACCGCTGGGCACGCGAGCACGCGGCCGGACTCGTCGGCGCCTGACGGGGGTCCGCGCCCGTGCGCGTATCGCCACGCGGGCGTGGGCGGGCCCTGGCAGACTGGTCCGGTGACCGGATGGCGGACCGATAGGGTGGTCGGGTGCTCGCGTCCGGCAGGGCGCGCGTGCGCGGAGTGACGAGTAGCTGCGCTACGCAGGAGGGCTGGAGAGCTAATGGTGTTCGCCGTCGGGTTCGCGTTGTTCGCGCTCGGCATCCTGATCTCGGTGGCATTGCACGAATGCGGGCACATGTGGGCCGCGCAGGCCACCGGCATGAAGGTGCGTCGCTACTTCATCGGCTTCGGGCCGACCCTGTGGTCGTTCCAGCGGGGTGAGACCGAGTACGGGATCAAGGCCGTGCCGCTGGGCGGGTTCTGCGACATCGTCGGCATGACCGCCCTGGACGACGTGCGCCCCGAGGACGTCGACCGCGCCATGTACCGCCAGGCCACCTGGAAGCGGCTGGTGGTGATGGTCGGCGGCATCGTGATGAACTTCGCGCTCGGCTTCCTGCTGATCGTGGTGCTGGCCGTCGGCTGGGGCCTGCCCAACCTCGACGAGCCGGCGCCGGTCGTCGGCACGCTGGCCTGTGTCTCCGACGCCAACCCCGACGGTTCGCTGAAGCCGTGCACCGGCGCCGGTCCGGCCGAGAAGGGCGGGCTGCTGCCCGGCGACAGGGTCACCGCCGTCGACGGGGCCGAGGTCACCACCTGGGCGGAATTCACCGAGAAGACCCGTGAGAAGACCGGCACGATCACCTACACCGTCGATCGCGGCGGGCAGTCGGTGCTGGTCGTGGTGGAGCCCGAGCAGGTGCTGCGCTACGGCACCGCCCGCTCGACCAGGCA
>NZ_JARWRU010000096.1 GCF_029867845.1 Nocardia farcinica
CCGGGCGGTGAGTGATGCCCATGCACCCCGACCCCGACCCCACACCCCACCTGGCGGCGGGCGGGGGTGCCCGGCCCGGCCCCACCCCGCCGGACACCCCGCAGACCTCGGGGCTCTCGGCACCGGAGCCGCGCACGAGCAACAACTTCCCGCCGACCGGGATCGGCGCGATCGCGGCGATCGTCGTCCTGGCCGCGGTCTTCCTCGCCGTCGCGATCGCGATCATCGTCACGATCATCTGAGCCCGTCACGATCAGCTGAGCCCCGTCACGACCAGCTGAGCCGGTCCCGATCATCCGGGCCCCGGCACGATAGCGGCCGTCCCGCCCCCGGGGACACACCCCCGGCCCGGCTCGCGGACACACGGCGTCGAGCCCTGAACGCCCGTGGCCGACCTCACGGTCCGGCCACACTTCGGCGCGTCTAAGATACAACTTGTGTCTAAGACGTATTCATCGGCTGAATCTGCCTATCGCGCGGTCAAGGAGCGTATCCTGTCCGGCGGTCTGACCGGCGGGGAGCTCATCAGCGAGGGCGAGATCGCGGCCGAACTCGGCACCTCGCGCACCCCGGTGCGCGAGGCGTTCCTGCGTCTGGAGACCGAGGGGTGGATGAAGCTCTACCCCAAGCGCGGCGCCCTCGTGGTGCCCGTGCCGCCGGACGAGGCCCAGCACGTCGCCCACGCCCGCTACGTGGTCGAGACCGCTGCCGTGCGCGCCGTCGCCTCGGGCGACCCCGGCCCGTTGCATGCCGAACTCACCGCCTGCATCGCCCGCCAGCGGGAGCTGGCCGAGGCCGATGAGCTGGAGGCCTTCGCGCTGGCCGACACCGACTTCCACCGCGCATACGTGGTGGCGGGCGGCAATCCGCTGCTCACCGACTTCTACGACTCGTTGCGTGAGCGCCAGCGCCGCATGAACAGCCTCGCACTGCGCCGGGGACCGCTGGACATCGCGCAGATCATCGAACAACACGTGCACCTCGCCGGGCTGATCGCCGACCGGGACGTCGACGGCTTCGCCGCCGCCCTCGTCGACCACTTCGCCGGCGTGCACCAGCTGGAGCTACGGGGCCTGTGATGACTGTGACCACCGAGACGACACAGACCACTCGCCCCACCGGGACCGGGCAGGCCTGCCCCGCCGTCGAGACGAGCGCCGTCTTCGCCTCCCCGCACGCCCACCGCAGGGCCTGGTGGGGCGTGGCCGCCGCGGTGTTCGCGATCGCCTGGGGCGGCAACGAATTCACCCCGCTGCTGGTCATGTACAAGCAAGACGGCCTGCCCCGCACCGCCGTCGACCTGCTGCTGTTCTACTACGTGCTCGGCATCGTGCCCGCCATGTTGATCGGCGGCCCGCTGTCGGACCGCTTCGGCAGGCGCGCGCTGCTGCTACCCGCCCCGCTGATCGCGGCGACCGGTTCGCTGTTGCTGGCCTGCGGCGCCGACTCGGTGCCCCTGCTCGGCCTCGGCCGGGTGCTCTCCGGGGTCGCACTCGGCCTGGCGATGGCCGTCGGCGGCAGCTGGCTCAAGGAGCTGTCCGAGCCCGGCCGCGGGCCTCGCCGTTCGGCCATGAGCCTGACCGGCGGTTTCGCCGTCGGCGCCGGCGTGGCGGGGGTGCTGGCGCAGTGGGGTCCGCTGCCGGACGTGCTGCCCTACGTGGTCAATGTCACCCTGTGCCTCGGCGCGGCCGCCTGGATCGCCGACGCCCCGGAAACCGTGCGCACGCCCGACCAGCCGGGCAGGCTGCGCGACGACCTGAGGATCTCCGGCCTGCGCACCCCGCGCTTCCGGCAGGTCGTGCTGCCCACCGCGGTGTGGGTGTTCGCGTGCAGCGCCACCGCCTACGCGGTGCTGCCGAGCCTGATGGCCACCGAGGTCCCCGGCGCGCCGATCGCCTTCTCGGCCCTGCTCACCGTGGTCACCCTCGGCTGCGGGTTCGCCATCCAGTCCGCGGCGAGGCGGATCGACCTGCCAGGCACCGCCCGCGCCTCGGTGGTCGGACTGCTGCTGGTGATCGCCGGCCTGCTGGTGGCCGCCTTCGCCTTCGACGTGCTGACCCTGTGGGCGGCGCTGCTGACCACCGTGGTGCTCGGCGCGGGCTACGGCATCACACTGGTGGCCGGGTTGCAGGAGGTGGACCGGATGGCCGGGCCCCGCGAGCTGGCGAGCCTGACGGCGGTCTTCTACTCGCTGGCCTACCTGGGCTTCGGCCTGCCCGCGCTGCTGTCGTTCCTGTCCGAGCGGTTCGGCTTCGGCTACCCGGTCATGTACTGCGCGCTCGCCGCCGTCGCGGCCGCGTGCCTGCCGTTCGTGCTGCGCAACTACCGGGAGCCGCACAAGCGCGAACAGTGAATCGTGCTCGTTTCGTAACGATGAGCTCCCTCGGCCGATGAGCAGAACGACCGAACGAACCGAGGGGCGAAACGACGCATGCGATCAGTGAAATCCATTACGGCACTGGCTATCACAGCTGTCGCCGTAGCGCTAGCCGGTACTTTCGTCGGCACCGCGGCACCCGCCCGCGCGGACGGGCTGAAGCACTGCGCGCCGCCGCAGGGCAGGCAGTTCGAGACCGCGACCCCTGAGGAGGTCGGCCTCGACTCGGCCGCCCTGGCCGCGGCGATGGCGGTCGTCGACAACCCGACCCGGTTGAACGTCAAGCTCTTCCGCAACAACTGCCTGGTCGCCACGGGCGCGGCCAACGAACGCTCCGCCGACCTGCCGTGGAACCTGTGGAGCGCGACCAAGAGCGTGCTCTCGCTGCTCGCCGGCATCGCGATCGACCAGGGCAGGCTCGGCCTCGACACACCGATCGGCGCCTACCTGCCGGAGGGGCTCGGCAGCCAGGAGCACCGGCAGATCCTGGTGCGCAACATGCTCACCGAGTCCTCCGGGATGGACGTGGCGGTGGTGTCGGAAGGCATCACCGGCATCACCGGCCTGGACTCCAATGTGGTCGCCCAGGCGCTCGGCACCCCGGTCGTGCACGAGCAGGGCACCACCTACGGCTACAGCCAGCGCGGCGTCGACCTGCTCGCCTATGTGATCTCCCGGGCGGTCGGCGAGGATCTGCAAGCCTTCGCCCAGCGTGAGCTGTTCGACCCGCTCGGCATTGACCCGGCCACTTACCACTGGGCGCGTGATCGCAGCGGCAACACCTACGGCCACGCCCACCTGCTGCTCGCCCCCGACGACTTCGCCAAGGTGGGCCTGCTGGTGGCCGCCCGCGGCCGCTGGGGCGAGCGGCAGATCGTCTCATCGGAGTATCTGGCCGCCGCCGCCCAGCCGTCCCCGGCCATGAGCTGCTGGGGCTTCCTGTTCGTGGTCAACGGCGAGCAGTGCGAGTCGGAGTTCGCCGGGCTGCCGAAGGACGCCATCAAGATGTCGGGCATGCTGCGCCAGGACAACTACATCGTGCCGAGCCTCGGCCTCGTCCTGAGCTGGACCGGCGTGACCGTGCCGGGCAGCGCGGTGAGCTACCCGCATGATTCGCTGCGCGCCCTCGGCGCCGCCTTCCGCGATCCGGCGCTGCCCGATCCGGGCGAGTACGTGCCCGCCCCCGACGTCAGTCTGTCCGACCCGAGGATGACCGACCCCACCGCCACCTTCGCCGCGCTCGGACTCGGCCCCTACGCCTATCCGGGCTGCGACCCGGTGGTGTGCCTCGGCAAGCCGCTGCCGCCGCCGTTCGCGGACTGGCCGTCCGGGTGCGTGATCCTCGGGTGCTTCACCGCGCGGCCCAACGAGTGACTCCGGGCGCGGGGGGGGGGGGGGGGGGGGGGGGGGCGGGGGGGGGCCCCGCCCCCCCCCCCGCCCCCCCCGGCGCCGCGGGGCGGGGCGCGGGCGGGCCCCCCCCCCCCCCCCCCCGCCGAACGGCTCCCGCGCGGACGGGTCGTGTTCAGAGATCGAAGATCCGGTCGGCCGGGTCCAGCGGGCCGAACCGCTCGGAGATCAGCGTGACCAGCCGCCGCGGACGATCGCCGTCGATCCTGGCCTTGCCGCTGGTCAGGAAGGCTCCGGCCAGGCCACGCGCCGGATCGGCCCATCCGTACTGGGTGGTGAGCCCGCTGCGGCCGAAATGCGCCTCGGTGTGCCTGCCGAACTTCGAGCGCGACCCGCCCAGTTCGTATCCTGCGCACGAGACCCGGCCCGCCACCCCCGGCAGTCGTGGCGCGGGCCGGACCGCCGCCCGCACCGCGTCGGCCGAGAGCATCCTGACCCCGTCGAGTTCGCCGCCGCGGGCGAGCAGCTCGTAGAACCGCGACAGCTCCTCGGCCGTGGTGACGAGATTGCCCGACGGCAGTTCCGCGGTGAGGAAAGCGCGCAGCTTCTCCCCCGTCACCGGCCCGTCCATGCCGCCGCCGAGGGCCTTGCGCGCCAGGAACGCCGAGATCCTGGTGGCGGGCGGGCCGGTCTTCACGCTCGGCACCACCGCCGCCACCTGCTCCTCACCGACGCCGAAGTTGGTCCAGCGGAACCCCAACGGCCGCAGCACCCGCTCGGCCAGGTGCTCGCGCATACGCTTGCCGGTGGCGGCGCGCACCACCGCACGCTGGATCAACCCGCTGGTCAGCGCGTGGTAGACACGGAAACGCCCCGGCGGCCAGCTCGGCTTCAGATCCACCAGCGCACGCAGAGCCAGTTCCTCGTCGACGACCAGTTCCGAGCCCCGGTACGGCGGGGTCACGAACGGCACGCCCGCCGAGTGGGTCAGCACGTCGCCGATGGTGATGCGGCCCTTGCCGTTGGCCTCGAAGCCGGGGATGTAGTCCGCGACGGGATCGGTGACCGCGAACGCGCCTTCCTCGGCCAGCATGGCCATGATCGCCGCCGAGACGCCCTTGGCGGTCGAGAAGCCGCAGAACGGCGACTCGACGGTCACCGGGATCTTCGCCGCGTCCGGCCCGTCCTTCGGCGCGTTGCCCCTGACGTGCCCGATCGCCCGGTTCAGCACCACCTTCCCGGCCCGCCGCAGACAGATCTGGACGGCCGGAGAAGTGCCCATCCGATACCAGTCGCGCACGAACTCCCACACCGCGTCCACGTCGGCCCGGCTCAGTCCGGCGTCGGCGGGATCGTCCTCGTGCCCGACGCGGGTCACCGCGTCCAGATCGGCGGGCACCGGCACCAGCGTGGCAGCCGCGCCACCGGCGGCTCTCGTCTCCGCAGCACTCATCTCCGCCAGGGTAGCCGGACACCCGGCGCGCGCCGCCGGACCCGCGCGACGCCACACCGCCGAGGCGCCGTCCAGCAGGGCCCGCGCCGCACCACGACCGCCCCGTCCGGCGCACGCGCCGAACTCCGGCCCCGCGCCCCGCCGCCTTTCTGCTGCGTCCGCCACGGCACCGCCGCGGCGGCGAACCCGTTGGCGGAGTGGGCATTCGCGCGTTTCGACGGCGAGTTCGCGCCGCCGCGGAGGCGTTGTCCGGCAATTCGAGGATCGCGGTCGTGAAATACCGGCGATTCACCGGTGCGCGACTTCCCGATGCCGGACTCGTGGCCGTCGGATTCGGCATCGACGCGCCCGTGAATTCCTCCACCGCACGGGATCTCGAACCGCCCCCGGTGGTGTCGATTCGCACTCCGGTCCCGGGCGGGCTCGGATTCTTCGTGTTGTGGGAGCAGTTGTCCGAATGGCGAAGGGGCGCACGTGGAACGCTGTCCGCGGATATGAGGACGCTGTTGGTGAACGCGACTGCCATTCGGGTGGGACCACCGGCGGCGGGACGGCCATTCGGTGCCCCCAGTCGGACTCGAACCGACACTGTGCAGATTTTAAGTCTGCTGCCTCTGCCAATTGGGCTATAGGGGCGTGGGGGTCAGAGTACCCAGCCGTACGAGCGTACTGGTTAGGGGCTCGACTTCTCAGGGGAATGGGATTCCGGCGACGCGGATTGCTGACGGCCGAGCAGGGAGTGACGGCGGCTGTAGGTGTAGTAGACGAGCAGGCCGACGACCATCCACACCAGGAACCGGATCCAGGTCTCGATGGAGAGGTTGACCATCAGCCACAGGCAGGCCAGCACCGCCAGGATCGGCAGGAAGGGAACCCAGGGGACGCGGAAGCCGCGCGGCAGGTCGGGGCGGGTGCGGCGCAGGATGACCACACCGATCGCGACGAGGACGAAGGCGAACAGGGTGCCGATGTTGACCATCTCCTCGAGCGCGCCCATGTCGACGAAACCGGCGAGGACGGCGCAGGCGACGCCGACGATCAGGGTCAGGCGCACCGGGGTGCCGTGCTTGCCGGTGTGGGCGAGCTTGCGCGGGAGCAGGCCGTCGCGCGACATGGCGAACAGCACGCGGGTCTGGCCGAGGTAGAGCACCATGACCACGGTGGTCAGGCCCGCCAGCGCGCCGACGGAGATGATCTTCTCGGCCCAGGTGACGCCGTTGAGCGCGAAGGCGGTGGCCAGCGTGGCGTCGGTGCCCTGTAGCTCCTTGTAGGACACCATGCCGGTGAGGATGAGCGACACGGCCACGTAGAGCACGGTGACGATGGCCAGCGAGCCGAGGATGCCGCGCGGGACGTCGCGCTGCGGGTTCTTCGTCTCCTCGGCGGTGGTGGCCACCACGTCGAAGCCGATGAAAGCGAAGAACACCAGGCTGGCGGCGGCGAGCAACCCGTACCAGCCGAAGGTGCTGTTGCCCGCGCCGGTCAGCCAGGAGAACAGCGACTGGTGGATGCCGGTGTCGCTGCTCTCGCCCGCCTCCGAGGGCGGGATGTAGGGCGAGAGGTTGTCGGCGTCGAAGTAGGCGATGCCGACCGCGATGACCAGGGCGATCACCCCGAGCTTGATCGCCACCGCCAGCGCCGACACCCGCGAGGAGACCTTGGTGCCGATCACCAGCAGCACGCAGAGCACCGCGATCAGCAGCACCGCGCCCCAGTCGAAGCGCACCCCGCCCACCTCGACGGTGGTGGAGATGCCCCCGAGCACCGAGCCGAGGTACTGCGACCAGCCCTTGGACACCACCGAGACGGCCAGCGCGAACTCGAGGATCAGGTCCCAGCCGATGATCCAGGCGACGAACTCGCCGAAAGTGGCGTAGGAGAAGGTGTAGGCGCTACCCGCCACCGGGACGGTGGAGGCGAACTCGGCGTAGCACAACGCGGTCAGACCGCAGGCGATGGCGGCGAAGACGAAGGCCAGCGAGACCGAGGGCCCGGCGACATTGCCCGCGGTGCGCGCGGTCAGGGTGAAGATGCCCGCACCGACCACCACGGCGACACCGAAGATGGTCAGATCCCAGGCGGTGAGGTCCTTGCGCAGTTTGGAGTCCGGCTCGTCGGTGTCACGGATGGACTGCTCCACCGATTTCACGCGCAGGCGGTTGGCCGCCCCCGTGGCGCGCGTGCTCCCCGTGCTCGGGCTCGACATCTGCTCCCTCCTCACTGCTAGTGGACGCCTGCCATCGCGCGGCTGATCCACGGACTCACGGCGGCCACGAGCGCGCCGACCGCGATCGCGACACCGCCGATGACGCCGAAGTAGGCGACCTCGTGGGCGGGGTCGTAGAAACGGGCCAGCACACCGGACATCGATGTACCGATACCCACGGAGAAGAAATACAAAGCCATCATCTGGGCACGGAACGCCTCCGGCGCCAGCTGCGTGGTCACCGCGAGGCCGATGGGCGAGAGCAGCAGCTCCGAGACCGCGAAGCCGGCCATGACGATCAGCACCAGCAGCGCGGGCACGTCGGCGCCGGAGAACCCGGCCAGCGGCACGAACAGCAGGAAGGCCGCGCCCATGCCCATCACGCCGAGGGCGAACTTGCGCGGGGTGCTCGGCGCGCGATTGCCCAGCCGCGTCCACAGCAGCGCGAACAGCGGCGAGAGCACGATGATCCACACCGGCTCCACCGAGCCGATCCAGCTGCTCGGCGCGGTCCAGCCGAAGATGCTCCAGTTCATCCGCTCGTCGGAGTAGACGGCGAAGACGGTGAAGATCTGCTGGAACAGCGACCAGAAGACCGCGTTGGCCACGAACAGCGGCAGGAAGGCGCGCACCCGGCTGCGTTCGAGCGCGGTCACCGTCGGACTGCGCAGCATGACCACGAAATAGGCCAGCGAGACGACCACGATGACACCGGTGGTGACCTCGGCGAGGTTGTCCAGCGACACCAGCCCCAGCGACCAGGCCGCCACCACCACCGCCGTCGCCACGGCCAGCGCGCCCATGATGGGGGCGTAGAGCCTGCGCGGCAGCGGGTTGGGCACGTCCCTGCCCGCGGTGCCCAGGTTGCGGCGGAAGATCGCGTATTGGGTCAGGCCGAGGGTCATGCCGATGGCGGCGGCGCCGAAGCCGTAGTGGAAGCCGAGGTGGGTCTGGAGCAGGCCGGTCAGCAGCGGGCCGGTGAAGGCGCCGAGATTGATGCCGAGATAGAAGAGCGTGAAGCCGCCGTCGATGCGCGCGTCGCCCGCCGCGTAGAGGGTGCCGAGCAGCGAGGAGGCATTGGCCTTGAGCGCGCCGCTGCCGAGGGCGACCAGCGCCAGGCCGACGCCGACCCCGGCCAGGCCGGGAAGCACCGCCAGCGCCACGTGACCGGCGACCACGACCACGCCGCCGTAGAAGACGGTGCGCTCCATACCCAGCAGCCGGTCGGCTACCCAGCCGCCGAGCACCGTGGACAGATAGACGAGGCCGCCGTACGCGCCGACGATGCCCACCGCGGTGCCCTTGTCCATCCCGAGACCGCCGTCGGTCACCGAGTAGTACAGGTAGTAGCCGAGGATCGTGAGCATGCCGTAGAAGGAGAAACGCTCCCACAGCTCCACGCCGAAGAGGTTGGTCAACCCGATCGGGTGCCCGAACAAGGTGCGCTCCGGCGCCGGCACAACGGAAGGGACGGCACGGGACATGGCTCGACGATCCCACACCCCGGCTACCGCCCAGCGATCACCACGCCGAAAACGCGCGGACGGGCATGTGCTATAGCGGCGGCTCGGCTCAGGCGATGGACAGCGCGATGCCGTCGAGGATGTCGTGCTCGCTGACGGTCAGCGCCCCGATGCCCGCCCGGCCGGACAGCTCGTCGGCCAGCAGCTCGGTGATGATCGCGCCGCCGCCGATGACGTCGACTCGGCCGGGATGCATGGGACCGAGCGCGGCGCGCTCGGCGTGGGTCATCCCGATCAGGCGGCCGCAGGTCCGGTGCACCTCGTCCAGCGGCAGCTCGGCAAGGTGGATGCGGCCCGCGTCGTACTCCGGCAGGTCGAGGGTCAGCGCGGCCAGGGTGGTCATGGTGCCCGCCACGCCGACCCAGGTGCGGGCCTGCTCGAGCGGGATGGTCTCGAAGGCGCGCGCCAGCCGCTCGCCGGCGAACGCCCTGGCCGCGGCGATCTGCTCGGCGGTCGGCGGGTCGTCGTGCAGGCACCGCTCGGTGATGCGCACGCAGCCGATGTCGACGGAGACCGCATGTCGCACCCCCTCGGCGTCGCCGAAGACCAGCTCGGTGGAACCGCCGCCGAGGTCGACCACCACGAACGGTCCGGCGCCACCGGACAGCTCGCCGATGGCGCCGGTGAACGACAGCCTCGCCTCCTCGTCACCGGTGATGACCTCGGCCTCCGCGCCGGGCACCGCGCGGCCGAGTTCGGCGCGGGCCATGGCGAAGAAGTCCTCGCGATTGGCCGCGTCGCGGGTGGCGGAGGTGGCGACCATGCGCACCCTGCCCACCTCGGTGGCGACCATGGTGTCGACGTAGTCGGCCAGGGCCGCGCGGGTGCGTTCGATGGCCTCGGGGGCGAAGGCGCCGGCGGCGTCCACGCCCTGGCCGAGGCGCACGATCCGCATCTCCCGGTGCACGTCGGCCAGGCGGCCGTCGGGCCGCACGTCGGCGATCAGCAGGCGGATGGAATTGGTGCCGCAGTCGACCGCGGCGACCCTCTCGGACATGCTCGGGCTCCGTCTTCCTGCTCGGTGCTGCCTACTCGGATTCTGCCTACTCGGATTCTGCCTGCTGGGATTCTGCCCGCCCGGGACCGCTCTCCGGGGGGCGGTAGGGCGGCCAGTCGGCCGGGACGGCGGTGCCGCGCAGGCCGTGCTCGGCGGCCAGCGCCACCGCCTCGTCGCCCAGCGGGTTCACTCCCGGGCCCTTGGCCAGCGAGTGCGCGATGAGCACGTGCAGGCATTTGACCCGGTCGGGCATGCCACCGCCGGTGAAATCCGTGCCGAGCGACTCGATCTCGTCGCGCTCGGCCAGGTAGCTCTCGTGCGCGGCGCGATAGGCGGCGGCCAGCTCGGGATCACGGTGCAGGCGCTCGGTCATCTCGCGCATGACCCCCGCCGACTCCTGTCTGCTCGCCTCCGCGGTCAAGCGGGGGTCGGTCAGGTAGTACAGGGTCGGGAAGGGTGTGCCGTCGGGCAGTCGCGGCGCGGTCTTGACCACCGCGGGCAGGCCGTCGGGGGTGCGGTAGGCGATCGCGAGCACCCCCCGGGGCTCGCGGCCGAGCTGTTCGGCGACGATCTCGAGGTCGCGGTCGGTCGGGGCGCTCACCGTGGTCCTTCCGTGGCGGGCGGGGCAGGCGGAACGGAGTCGGCTGCCGGTTCGGGGATGTCGGGTGCGGGTCCCTCGGGTGCGGGCTCGGCGGGCGTGGGCTCGGTGGGCGAGGGCTCGGCGATGGTGTGCCACAGGTCGGTGTACCAGGGCTCGGGATCCTTGGACTGGGTCGGCCCTGACGGCCGCGGCGGCGCCTCGATGCCGGGCACCTGCACGATGTAGGGGGTCTCCCCCGGCATCACCAGGCGCAGCCGGTCCTTGGCCTCGGAACGGATGTAGGCCGGGTCCTGCTGCTGGGCGCGGCGGTCGCGCAGCATGGCCAGGTCGGCCTCGAGTTCGCGGCGCTCCTGAGCCAGTTCGGTGGCCTCGGCGCGCTGGCTGAAGTAGGTGCGCATGGGCACCGACAGGGTCAGCGCCAGCGCGCAGACCACCATCGCCAGGATGATCGCCTTGCCGCGCGACAACCCGAGGATGGTGTGCTCGGGCTGCCTGTCCGCGCGGCGCGCGGCGATCTTGCGGGGTTCGGCGCGCAGCTTCTCCCCGGATTCGACCCGCTTGCGTGGACGGGCGACGGCCGGACGGGCCGCCGCCTCGGCGTCCGCGCGCGGCCGGGAACGCGCCGATCGCGGCGTGCGGCGGTCGGCACGCCCCCCCGGGCTGCTGCCGCGCGCACGTCGTTCCGTCATCGGACGTCCCCGGTCCTCTTACCCCTCGAACGCGAAGCGCGGGAACGCGACGTCGCCCGCGTACCGCGCGGAGTCGCCGAGCGCGTCCTCGATGCGCAGCAGCTGGTTGTACTTGGCGACGCGCTCGGAGCGCGCGGGCGCACCGGTCTTGATCTGACCGCTGCCCACCGCCACGGCCAGGTCGGCGATGGTGGTGTCCTCGGTCTCACCGGACCGGTGCGACATCATCGTCTTGTAGCCGCTGCGGTGCGCCAGCTCGACCGCGTCGAGGGTCTCGGTCAGGGTGCCGATCTGGTTGACCTTCACCAGCAGCGCGTTGGCCGCGCCCTTGGCGATGCCGTCTTCGAGACGCTCCGGGTTGGTGACGAACAGGTCGTCGCCGACCAGCTGGATCTTGTCGCCGATCTGCTCGGTGAGGGCGACCCAGCCGTCCCAGTCGTCCTCCGACAGCGGGTCCTCGATGGAGACCAGCGGGTAGGCGGTCAGCAGCTCGCTGTAGAACTGCGCCATCTCCTCGGCCGAGCGCACGACGCCCTCGAACTTGTAGCCGCTGCCGGTGGTGTAGAACTCGGTCGCCGCGACGTCGAGCGCCAGCGCGACATCGGTGCCGAGCTCGAGGCCGGTCTTGGCGATCGCCTCGCCGATCAGGTCGAGCGCCTCGCGGGTGCCCGCCACGTCGGGGGCGAAGCCGCCCTCGTCACCGAGGCCGGTGGACAGGCCCTTGGCCTTGAGCACGGCCTTGAGCGCGTGGTACACCTCGGCGCCCCAGCGCAGCGACTCCTTGAAGGTCGGCGCGCCGATCGGCGCGACCATGAACTCCTGGACGTCGACGCCGGTGTCGGCGTGCGCGCCGCCGTTGAGGATGTTCATCATCGGCACGGGCAGCACGTGGGCGTTCGGGCCGCCCAGGTAGCGGAACAGCTCCAGGCCGGAGGACTCCGCGGCCGCGCGGGCCACCGCCAGCGACACGCCGAGCAGGGCGTTGGCGCCGAGACGGGACTTGTCGGGGGTGCCGTCCAGGTCGAGCAGGACCTGGTCGACGGTGCGCTGTTCGACGGCGTCGAGGCCGATGACGGCGGGCGCGATCTCGTCGAGGACGCCTTCGACGGCCTTGAGCACACCCTTGCCGTTGTAGCGGTCGCCGCCGTCACGCAGCTCGACGGCCTCGTGCTCGCCGGTGGAGGCGCCGGAAGGCACCGCGGCCCTGGTCAGGGTGCCGTCGTCGAGGGCGATCTCGACCTCGACGGTGGGATTTCCGCGGGAATCCAGGATTTCGCGCGCTCCGACCTGTTCGATGATGGCCACGAAAACGACTCTCCTTCGGCTGCTGGCACGGTGGGTCTGACGGGTTTGCGCCGTGCGGTGCCGAGCCTAGCGTCCCCGTCGCGCACGAGGTAACCGGCACTCCGACGGGGCGGTGGCTACGCGCGGCGGCCGACGCTGTAGGCCGCGGCGCGGTGGCGCACGGTGTTCAGGTAGCTGGTGGACTGGTTGTAGGTGAGCACCGCCTGCTGCCAGCCGCCCCTGGAGGTCAGGTCGCCGCCGCTGGCGCACAGGTAGCGCGCGGCGGTCAGGGCGGCGTCGTCGATGCTCTGCGGGTCGAGCACCCCGTCTCCGTTGGCGTCCACCGCCCAGCGCTGCCAGGTCTCCGGGATGAACTGCAGCGGCCCGACCGCCCGGTCGTAGACCGGGTCGCCGTCGGATAGTCCGCCCGCCGGGTCGGGGATGGTGCCGTCAGCGTTCACTCGCTGTATGCGCGCTTGGATGTATCCGTCGACCGACTTGAGTACCAGTGCGCCGCGACGCTGTTCGCGTTCGTCGGTGTCGAGTGTCCAGCCGTCGGGGAG
>NZ_JARWRU010000097.1 GCF_029867845.1 Nocardia farcinica
CCCCCCCCCCCCCCCCCCCCCCCCCCCCCCCCCCGCCGCGGCGCCCCCCCCCCCCTTTTCGCTGCCTCGGAAGCCCTCGGCTACGGCCTTCCGCCGCCCGGACGGCAGGGAAGGCGATCTGCGGCGGGCGGCGGTCCGGCATCCTTGACCCATGTGTCTGGTTCTGATCGGCTGGCGAGTCCACCCGGAATATCGGTTGATCGTGGCGGCCAACCGCGACGAGTTCTACACCCGGCCCGCCGAGCCCGCCCGGTGGTGGCCCGAGATCCCCGGCCTGCTGGCCGGCAGGGACGTGGGCGCCACGGACCGCGGGCCCGGTGATCCGCCCGGCACCTGGCTCGGGCTGTCGGCGCTGGGCGAACACAGCCGTTTCGCCGCTGTCACCAATGTGCGCAATCCCAACAACGAACGGGTCGGCGCCCGCTCGCGCGGCGCGCTGCTGATGGACTTCCTGCGCGGGGCCCAGGACCGCAATCCCGAACCGACCTTCCCCGGTCCCGGTCGCTATCTGCGCGAGGTAGCCGCCGCGCCGGACGACTACAACGGCTACAACGTGCTCGTATCGGACCTGGACGAACTGTGGTGGCACTGCAATCGCAGCACCAGCCCGCCGCGGGCCCTCGCGCCCGGCTATCACGGGCTGTCCAACGGCCGTTTCGTCACCTCGGCGGGCACGGAACCGGGCGCGGCGCCCACCGCACCGGAACGCGTCTGGCCGAAGGTGGGCGACGGCCTGGCCGCGCTGCGCAAGGTGGTCGAATCCGACGCGGCCGCCACCGAGAACTACTTCGATGTGCTGGCCGACCGCACCGAGGCGCCGGACGACCTGCTGCCCGACACCGGCGTCGGCTACGCCTTGGAGAAGGCGCTCTCGGCCAGGTTCATCGCCGACGGCCACCACGGCACCAGGGCGAGCACCGTGCTGTTGATCCGCGAGGACGGCGGATTCGAGTTCAGCGAGCGGTCGTTCGCGACCTTCGGCAGGCCGCTCGGCTCGGTCTCCTTCACCGGCGCGGTGCCGCTGCCGGACCGGGGCGGTCCCCGCTGATCCAGGGCGGCCCGCACCGCGGGAACGCGCCGATCAGCCGGGAACAGCGAAAGGCCCGCTCCCCTGGGGAACGGGCCTTTCGACAATATCCTTGGAAGACCTCAGGGCCGGATCAGTTCTCGCCCTCGCCCTCGCCCTCGGCGGGAGCGGGCGGATTGTCGGCCCACTGGGTGGTGCCCTCGGGCGCGTTGAAGGTGTTGATCAGCTCGATGCCCGCGGCCAGCAGGGTGGGACCGCCGACGGCGACGGTGCCGAGGATGCCGCCGACACCGGCGCCGGTCAGCAGGCCGGGCACGCAGCCCGCGGCGATGGTGGCGATGCAGCCGATGGCCGCGCCGATCGCGGTGCCGACGAAGCTGCCGATGGCGGTGCCGATGCCGAACTTGCTGGAGAAGTCGTTCTGCGCGCGCTGGTTCTCGACCGCCGAGGCGACCGGCTT
>NZ_JARWRU010000098.1 GCF_029867845.1 Nocardia farcinica
CTCTCGACCTGGCGCGCGGCCTCGGCCTCGCCGACGTCCTCACCGACGACTCCCAGCGCCGCAAGCAGATCGTCCAGCAGTGGGCGGTCACCCTGCACACCGCTCTCGCCGCGGCCCCCGGCCGCGGCAGACCACCCGCCGCACCGTGCTGCCGGTCCGGCCCGGCCCGCGGATGGTCGGCGTCGGCGGGCGCCGTCGGGTCGGCGGGCGCCGTCAGAAGGTGGCGGAGGTGCGTTCGAGGTAACGGGCCACGATGTCCAGTTCCGCCTCGGTGAACTCGGCGTTCGCGCGCTCGAGGATCTCGGTGTACTGCCCGTAGCGGGCGATGACGGGCGCTGTCGCGGCTCCGTCGACCTCGATGTTGATCCGCCTGCGATCGGCGGGATCGGGCACGCGCCGTAGATACCCCGCGCTCTCCAGTCGGTCGAGCACCCTGGTCACGGTGCTGGTCGGCAGTCCGCTGATCAGGCTGAGCTGCTTGGGGGTTCGCACGTCCTCGCGCAGCACGAGCAGGTGCAGCGTCTGGAGGTCGGTGACCAGCAGGCCGAATTCCCGTGCGATGCGCTCGTTTCCGAGCACGGCGTTGACCAGCGCCTGCTGGAGGGCGCGCTGGATGCGGACGCTGTTGGGGTTGGACACGGTCTGCCTCCCGGCCTAATATTCCCGATACGGAATCATCCCGATGTGGGAATAAACGCCGACGGGACGATTCGCGTCCCGGATTCTAGGGGACGACGGCGCCGGGTCCGCCCGTGCCGCCTTCGGTCTCCACCACTTCCCAGAGGAGTCGCACATGTCGAGCACAGGCGCGTTGCCCGGATGGCTGAAGCCCGCCAATCGCGTGGTGAAGGCACTGCACCGCCTCGGTCTGCCGACCGGAACCATTCACATCCTCACCGTCCCCGGCCGGGTCAGCGGCGAACCTCGCTCGACCCCGGTCTCCCCGCTCACCGTCGACGGGCGGCGCTACGTCATCGCGGGCCTGAAGGATTCCGCGTGGGCGAAGAACGCGCGGGCCGCCGGCCGGGGGCGGCTGAGCCGAGGCCGCACCCACGAGGAGATCGCGCTGATCGAGGTCGGCGACCCGGCGACCAGGAAGGCGGTCATGACGGCCTTCCCTGCCCAGGTCCCGCACGGCGTGCAGTTCTTCCTGCGGATCGGGGTCGTCGACAGCGCCGAGCCGGCCGCCTTCGGCGCGGCCGCCGACAAGGTGGCGGTCTTCGAGATCCGCCCCGTCGCCGCGCCGAGCCGCTGAGTTGATCCGCCGTCCTCGCCGCCTTCGGCCACGAATACACGACCGACATCCGTCGTGACAGTGGGGAGGAGCAGAGTTGAGCAGACCGAGATCGCGCCGGGAAATCCCGGCGGTCGCGGTGGCGAGGCAGATCATCGCGGGGCTGGGCAGGCCGTCGGTCGGCATCACCGGATCGGCGGTGGTGGGTGCCCCCGGGTGGGCCCGCGACCCGGGGTGCAGGAGCGGTTCGACGGAAACGGGATTGGATCGGTGCCGGACCGGGCATGGTCAACAGGACAGCGACGCGTTCGCGCGCTGTAGGTGAACCAAGGTCGAACGACGAGAGGAACACCATGAACGCTTCGAGGATGCTGCTCGGCGCCGCATTCGCCCTCGGCCCGGTGCTGGCGGCGGGCGCCGCCGTCGCGGACGAGGAACTGCCGCCCCCGCCGCCACCCCCGGCGGTCGAGGTGGTGGCAGGTCCCAACTGGGTGGTCGTGAGCGTGACTCCGCTGGGTGGCGACGCCCCTGAGGCCTGCTCGGTCGACCCCTACAACGGCACCCCCGAAACCCAGAGCATCCCGGTGGCCCCCACCGGCAACGTCTTCGTCGACAACGTCCCCGTGGGCACCCACACCGTCTCGGTCTGGTGCCCGAACGGCGGGATCACCACCTCGACCGTGGAGATCACCGGCTGACCGGAGGTCGCGACGAACAGTCGAGGTCCACCGGACGGCGTGTCCGGTGGGCCTTCGCATGTCCGGGGCGGACGACATCGGCGAACCAAGGGCGCATCGAACTGGTACCACCTGATTCCCGTGCCGCCGGTGTGGTGGATACTGACCGCCGAGACGGCGGAAGGTGCGGCAATGGCGATCGATCGGGCGGGCCGGGGGCACGCGGTGGTGCTCGGCGCGAGCATGGCGGGGCTGCTCGCGGCCAGGGTGCTCGGCGAGACCTTCGCTCGGGTCACGGTGATCGAGCGCGACGACCTGTCGCAGCCGGGGGACCGGCCCGGCGTGCCGCAGGGCAGGCACGTGCACGCGCTGCTGGCGCGGGGCAAGCAGATCTTCGAGGAGCTGTTCCCCGGCTTCACCGCCCAGGCGCTCGCCGACGGGGCGGTGGAGTGCCGCTCGCTGAGCCAGATGCGCATGACGATCGCCGGCCGCACGCTGCGGCAGGCGGACGCGGGCTACTCGCTGTTGCAGGCCAGCAGGCCGTTCCTGGAGTGGCGGGTGCGCGAGCGAGTCCGGGCGCTGCCGAACGTGACGATCGAGGACGGCCACGCGGTGACCGGCCTGCTCACCGCGGACGGCGACCGGCGAGTGCGCGGGGTGCGCGTGGATTCCGGCCGCGGCCCGCGCGAGGTCGAGGCCGATCTGGTCGTCTCCTGTCTGGGCAGGCACGGGCCGATCGAACAGTGGCTGGCGGGCCTCGGCTACGAGCAACCGCGCGCGGAGGGCGTGCGCATCGACATGAAATACGCGAGCCGGTATGTGCGGCTGCCCGCGGGCGCTGTCGCCGACAAGGAGATCGTGGTCGCGAACCAGAACCCCGCGCGCGGGCTTGCGCTGTTCGAGGTCGAGGGCGACCGGCACATCCTCACCCTGATCGGCTACGGCGCCGACCACCCGCCCTCCGACGACGACGGCTACTGGCGGTTCGCGGCCTCGGTCGCCCCGCCGGACGTGCGCCGCGCGCTGCTCGACGCCGAGCCGCTCACCCCGGTCGCCACCTACCGCTACCCGGCCAACCAGCGCCGCCGCTACGAGCGGCTGACCCGCTTCCCCGACGGCCTGCTCGTCATGGGCGACGCGGTGTGCAGCTTCAGTCCCGCCTTCGGGCAGGGCATGAGCGTGTCGGCCCTGCAAGCATTGTGCCTGCGCCGCGTGCTCGCCGAGTCGTCCGGGAAACCGCTGTCCGCGCGCTGGTTCCGCGCGGTGGCCGCCGAGATCGACGACGCCTGGATGATCACCAGGCTGTTCGACCTGGCCATGCCGCACGTCGACGGCGACACCCGCGTCCCCACCCGCGCGCTCGAGCTCGCCACCACGGCCGCCATGTCGGTGGGCGCCCGGGACGCACGGGTGGGCAGGCAGATCGCGCGGATCGCGGGCCTGCTGGACAAGCCGGTCAGCGTGCTCGACCCGATCCTGGTCGGCCGCGCCGTGACCGCGCTCGGCGCGAGCGGGCTCGCCGCTGTCCTGGACGGGCTGGGCGCGGCTGGTGACGGGACGACACGGTCGGCCGCACCCGGCTCGTCGGGCTTCGATCCGGTGCCCTACGGCCCGGCCCGTGGCTTCCATCGACTGACGGTCCGCGCGGTGGAGCCGGACACCTCCGGCAGTGTCGTCGTGGAATTCGCGGTGCCGGAACAGCTTCGCGAACGCTTCCGGTATCGGGCCGGTCAGCACGTGGTGATCCGGGGTGCGGGCCCATCGGGGTCGGTACGCCGCAGCTACTCGCTGTGCGACGCCCCCGAGGCGGGCAGGCTGCGCATCGCGGTCAAGCGGCAGGCGGGCGGGCTGTTCTCCGGTTACGCCGTGGACCGGCTCGCCGCGGGCGCGGTGCTGTACGTCTCCGAGCCCGCGGGCGGATTCACCGTCGACCCGAGCCAAGGAGGCCGTTATGTGGCGGTCGCGGCAGGCAGCGGCATCACCCCGATCCTCGCGCAGGTCGCCGCGCTCCTGGCCGCCGCACCGGACACCACGGTCACCCTGCACTACGGCAGCCGCGACGAACACTCGATCATGCTGCGCGGGCAGGTCGCCGAACTCGCCGCCCGACATCCCGACCGGCTGCGGGTCGTGCACCACCTCTCCCGCGGGAAGGCCGGCCCCGGCGATCCCGGCGTGGGGTACGGCCGCGGCACCCCCCCCGCCGGGGGGGCCCGGAAAACCCGCCCCCAGGGGCGGTTGGGGCCCCCCGCGCGCGGGGACCCCCCCCCCACCA
>NZ_JARWRU010000099.1 GCF_029867845.1 Nocardia farcinica
GGGGGGGGGATACCCCCCCCCCCCCCCCCCCGGGGGCCCCCCCCCCCCCCCCCCCCCCCCCCCCCCCCCCCCCCCCCCCCCCCCCGGGCCCCGGGGGGGGCGCGGGCCCCGACGAGGTCGGCTACCTCAACGCCCACGGCACCGGCACCGCCCAGTGCGACGCGGCCGAACGCGACCTGGTGTCCACCGTCCTGGGCGACCGCCCGTGGCTGCACGCGATCAAACCGCTCACCGGGCACAGCCAGGGCGCGGCCGCGGGCGTGGAGATCGCGGTGGCCGCGCTGGTCAACGAGCGCGGGCTGGTCCCGGCGCCGCCCGTCGTCGCGCCGGCCCACCCGCGTCTGCTCGACGGGGTCAGGCCGTTCGAGGGCGGGTTGACGCTGAAGTCCGCCATCGGCATGGGCGGCAACAATTCCGCGCTCGTGCTCGGCCCGGCCTGAGCCGGTCCGGCGGCGTGCCCTCAGTCCGCGCGCCGCTCCTCGGGCAGCGGCACCGACCACCGCAGCACCGTGCCGGGCAGGGCCCCCTGCCCGGGCTCGCGGGCGGGCCCGACGTCGAACCGGCCGCCCGCCTCCTGTGCCCGCTGCTCGAGATTGCGCAGGCCGCTGCGCGCCACCCGCTTGGGCACCCCCCAGCCGTTGTCCCCGACCACGATGGTCAGTTCGTCGTCCACGGTGATCTCCACGGTCAGCGTGTCGGCTCCGGCGTGGCGCACGGCGTTGCTGACCGCCTCGCGCACCACCGCCTCGGCGTGGTCGGCCAGTTCGCCGTCCACCACCGACAGCGGCCCGTTCACCCGCACCGTCGACCGCAGCGCCGACTCCCCGGTCTGGGTGCGCACCGCGCGCTCGAGTCGCCGCGCCAGGTCCTCGCCGTCCTCGTCGCTGTGCAGGTCGAAGACCGCGCCCCGGATCTCCTGCACGACCTCCTGCAACTCGTTGACCACCGCCGAGAGGCGGTTGCGCACCTCGGGCACCTGCACCTTGGGCATGGTGCCCTGCAAGGTCAGCCCGATCGCGAACAGCCGCTGGATCACGTGGTCGTGCAGGTCGCGGGCGATGCGGTCGCGGTCGGCCAGCACGTCGAGCTCACGCATCCGCCGCTGCGCGTCGGCCAGTTGCATGGCCATCGCCGCCTGGTCGGTGAACGCCGAGGTCAGTTCGATCAGCTCGTCGGGATAGCGCGGCGAGCCGGCGGGCCGCACGGCCACCAGCACGCCCAACGTCGCGTCCGGGGTGTTCATCGGCAGCACCAGCGCGGGCCCGGCGTCGGGGAGCGGCACCCCGAACTCGCAGGCCGCCGCCTGCTCGAACCGCAGCGGCCGCCGCTTCGCCAGCGCCTCGCCGAGCACGGTCCCCTCGGCGGGGATCGGCGCGCCCTCATGGTCGTCGCCTGCCCCCGACCAGCAGGTCACCACCAGGTCGGTCGGCTCGCCGGGGGCGATCGGGCCGTCCGGCACGCAGGCGAGGAAGCAGTGGCAGGAGCCGGTCAGCGCGCGCACGTGCTCGACCACATGGGCCAGCACCTCGTCGGCGTCGGCGCCCGCCAGGAATTCGGTGGCGGTGTCGCGGGTGGCCTCGATCCAGGCGTGCCTGGTGCGCGCCGACTCGTAGTGACTGGCGTTGTCCACCGCGATGCCCGCCGCCGCGGCCAGCGCCTCCACCAGCGCCGCGTCGTCGTCGGTGAAGGGGACGCCGTCGGCCTTGTCGGTGAGATAGAGACTGCCGAAGACCTCGTCGCGGATGCGGATCGGCACCCCGAGGAACGAGCGCATCGTCGGATGCCCGGTGGGGAAGCCGACCGACTCCGGGTGCCCGGACAGGTTGTCGATGCGCAGCGGGTCCTTGCGGCGGAACACCGCGCCGAGCACGCCGTGGCCGGCGGGCAGCCTGCCGATGCGCTCGCGCACGCCGTCGGCCACACCGCCCTCGATGAACTGGGTCACCTGCTCGTCGCGGTCGCGCACCGCCAGGCCCCCGTAGCGGGCGTCGACCAGGCTGATCGCGGTGCGCACGATGGCGCGCAGAGTGTCGTCCAGATCCAGCCCCGAGGTGACCGTCAGCATGGCCTCGACCAGGCCGTCCATTCGATCGCGGGAGTCGATGATCCGCTCGACCCGCTCCTCGACCTCGGCGAGCAGTTCGCGCAGACCGGCCCGTGATGTCGCGGCGCGCGCCGGATGTCGGTCCTCGCCCGCGCCGGTGCCCGTCTCCTCGGCGCCCCTGCCGGCGCCTCTGTCGATCATGTCTCCTCGTCCCCTCGGCGCCGCATCCGCCGCGCACGGCGATTCTAGTCGCAGGATCGGGGACTTTCGGCCCTGTCCACCGCGTCGCCGCTGCCGCGAGACTGGTCCACTGGGGTCGAGAGAGCAGGGGAGTTCTTCATGGGTGCGACCGGAGCGCTGTCGTTGTCCGAACACTGGTCGAGCGCGGCCGATCCCGACCTGGCCGTCACCACGCGAGGGGATGTCGCACCGGCCGATGTGACGCGCGCGGTGCGCGCGATCGGCCGGGTCCTGCGCAGGCACCACCTGAACGTGCCCGCCCGGGTGCGCATCACCGCGCCCACCGGGCCGGACAAGGATCGGCCGAACGTGGTCCAGGCCAACGTGCGGCTGCCGCACACCTCGGCCAGGGTGCAGGTCACCGGCCCGCGCGGATTCGCGGTGACCTTCGCCGTCGAGCGCCTCGACCGGCAGTTGACCCGCCTGGCAGCCCGCCGCGGCCGCGACTGGCCCGATCCGGCCCGCCCGCCGCTGGCCGAGGTCACCCCGCCGCGCCCGGTCGTCCGCCGTAAACGCTGCACCCTGCTCATCGGCACGCCCGCCGAGGCGATCGCGGTCATGGACGCGATGGACTACGACGCGCACCTGTTCACCGATTCCGACACCGGCGAGGACGCGATGGTCGGCTGGACCGAGCCGTCGGGGGCCACCCTGATCCGCCAGCGCACCACCGTCGACGTGCGGGGGCGCGCGCACGAGCCGACCGACTCCGGGCCGCTGCGCGTGCACGGCGCGCCCGCGCCGGAGCTGACCGAGATCGAGGCCGTGGAGCGGTTGTGCGGGCACGGCCTGCCGGTGCTGTTCTTCACCGACGCGCGCACCGGCCGGGGCAAGCTGCTGTACCGCCGCTACGACGGCGATCTGAGCATCGTCGTCCCCGCCTGATCCATTCCAGCCCGACCCGTTCCAGCCTGAAGCCACGCCTGTCCGAGCCGGTGCCGGGCCGGATCCCGGCCGCGGTCAGAGGCCGCGCAGCTTCGACGCCAGCACGGCGGCCTGGGTGCGCCGCTCCAGGCCGAGCTTGGACAGCAGCCGGGAGACGTAGTTCTTCACCGTCTTCTCCGCCAGGAACATGCGCGCGGCGATCTGCCGGTTGGTCAGGCCCTCGCCCAGCAGGGTGAGCAGCTTGCGTTCCTGGTCGGTCAGCCCGGCCAGCGGCCCGGTGTCCGCGCGCAACCGCGCCTTGAGCGCCTCGGCGGCCCGGTTGTCCAGCAGCGAGCGGCCCGCGCCGACCGCCTTGATCGCCTCGGCCAGTTCCATGCCCTTGATGTTCTTCACCACATAGCCGCTGGCGCCCGCCATGATCGCGTCGAGCATGGCGTGCTCGTCGGTGTAGGAGGTCAGGATCAGGCAGCGCAGCCCGTCGATCTCGGCGAGCAGGTCGCGGCACAGTTCGATGCCGTTGCCGTCGGGCAGCCGCACGTCGAGCACCGCCACGTCGGGGCGGGCCCGGCGGATGCCCTCGCGAGCGCTCGCCACGTCGCCCGCCTCGCCGGTGACCTTCAGTCCGGGGTCGCTGTCGAGCAGATCGATCAGGCCGCGGCGGACGATCTCGTGATCGTCGACGAGGAACACCTCGAGCACGCGCCCCGGTTCCATCGGCCGCGAGTCCGCCGCCCGCGAGTCCGCCGCCCGCGCGGTTGCGGCCGGCGAGTCTTCCGCGGCCCCGGCCCGCTGATCCCCTGTTCCCGGGGCCCCTGTTCCCGGGGCCCCTGTTTCCGCGGTCACCGCAACCCGGGCCCCGTCCCCGGGCGCCGGCGCCGCAGGGCGCGCCGATGCTGCCGAGATTACCGGCGACGAGCCCCGCGGCGG
>NZ_JARWRU010000100.1 GCF_029867845.1 Nocardia farcinica
GGCCCGCGCCCCCCCCCCCCGGGGGCCCAATACGGGGGGTTATCGCGCGGGGGGGTTGGGTCCCCCCAATTGTTAAAACCCCGCCCCGGGCGCCCGCGACGGGGCCGCGCCGGGGCCGCGGCGCCCGGGCGCCGCTCGTAGGATGGCCCGCGTGGATCACCCCGAAGAACAGCGCAGCGCTCCCGGCGCGTCCTCGCCCGGAATCGGTGCGGCACAACAGGTCCTGCGCCGCGTGTTCGGCTACGACGATTTCCGCGGCGATCAGGCCGCCATCGTCGAGCACGTCGTGGCCGGCGGCGACGCCTTGGTGCTGATGCCGACCGGCGGCGGCAAGTCGCTGTGCTACCAGGTGCCCTCGCTGGTGCGTCGCGGCGTCGGGGTGGTCGTCTCGCCGCTGATCGCGCTCATGCAGGACCAGGTCGACGCGCTCAGCGCCCTCGGCGTGCGCGCGGGTTTCCTCAACTCCACCCAGTTCCCCGACGAGCGCGCCACCGTGGAGGCCCAGTTCCTCGCCGGTGAGCTGGATCTGCTCTACCTCGCCCCGGAGCGGCTGCGCCTGGAATCCACCGCGCGCCTGCTCGACCGCGGCGAGATCGCGCTGTTCGCCATCGACGAGGCGCACTGCGTCTCCCAGTGGGGCCACGACTTCCGCCCCGACTATCTGGCGCTGTCGATGCTGCACGAACGCTGGCCGGACGTGCCGCGCATCGCACTCACCGCGACCGCCACCGAGAAGACCCGCGACGAGATCATCCAGCGCCTCGACCTCGGTTCGGCCAGGCGCTTCGTGGCCAGCTTCGACCGGCCCAACATCCAGTACCGGATCGAGCCGAAGAACCGCGCCGACCGCCAGCTGCTCGACTTCATCCGCACCGAGCATCCCGGCGACGCGGGCATCGTCTACTGCCTGTCGCGCAACTCGGTGGAGAAGACAGCGGCCTTTCTGAACGAGAACGGCGTCGCGGCCGTGCCCTATCACGCGGGCCTGGACAACCGCACCCGCGCCACCAATCAGGCGCGCTTCCTGCGCGAAGACGGCCTGATCGTGGTCGCCACCATCGCTTTCGGCATGGGCATCGACAAACCCGACGTGCGCTTCGTCGCCCATCTCGACCTGCCGAAATCGGTGGAGGGCTACTACCAGGAGACCGGCCGCGCCGGTCGCGACGGCCTGCCGTCCACGGCGTGGATGGTCTACGGCCTCAACGACGTGGTGCAGCAGCGCAAGATGATCGACTCCTCCGAGGGCGACGCCGCGCACCGCAGGCAGCTGCAACTGCACCTGGACGCGATGCTCGCGCTGTGCGAGACCGTCGACTGCCGCCGCGCCCAGCTGCTCGCCTACTTCGGTCAGACCGGCGGGCCGTGCGGCAACTGCGACACCTGCCTGAACCCGCCGGAGTCCTGGGACGGCACCGTCGCCGCCCAGAAGCTGCTCTCCGCGGTGCTGCGGCTGGACCGCGAACGCGGGCAGAGCTTCGGCGCCGGCCATGTCATCGACATCCTGCTCGGCAAGCAGAACCCCAAGGTGGCGCAGTACGGGCACGACGAGCTGAAAGTCTTCGGCGTCGGCGCCGACCTGCGCGACACCGAGTGGCGCGGCGTGGTGCGCCAGCTGCTCGCCCAGGGCCTGCTCGCGGTGACCGGTGATTACGGCGTGCTCACCCTGACCCCGGCCAGCGAGGAGGTGCTCTTCCGCGGCCGTCAGGTGCGCCTGCGCCGCGAACCCGAGCGACCGGTCAAGCAGCCGCGCGCCGCCAGGAGCCGCACCGCCGCCGCCGATCTGCCGCCCGCCGACGCGGCGGTCTTCGAGCGGCTGCGCGCCTGGCGGGCCGCCGCCGCCAAGGAGCAGGGCGTGCCCGCCTACGTCGTCTTCCACGACGTCACCCTGCGCGACATCGCCGCCCGCAAACCGGCGACCCTGCGCGAACTGGGCGGTGTCAACGGCGTCGGCGAGAACAAGCTCGCCAAGTACGGCGAACAGGTGCTCGAGGTGCTCGCCGCGGTGTGAGCGCCGCCGCCGGACGGACCGGAGGGAGAACGAGGGCTTGCCGGGTGCACGGATGGGTCGGGATGTGGCGGACGCGCCGCGACACGAGAACGGAGATCAGTGGATGAGTGACCTTCCTGGGATCGGCCGCAGACAACTGCTGGCGGGTGCGGGAGCTCTGGCGGCGGGCGCCGGCCTGCTCGGGTTGACCCCTGCCCAGGCGGTTCCCGTCGACGAGGGCGTCACCAAGTTCCCGATGCCGGCAGGCGGCGACTCGGTTCGCGTGCTGGTCACCGGCGACGCGGGCACCGGCACCCGCACCCAGTGGGCGGTGGCCGACGCCGCCCGCGCCTTCCACGCCCGCGAGCCGTTCGATCTCGCCCTCGGCCTCGGCGACAACATCTACGAGGCGGGCCCGGTCGGCGACAACGACATCCAGTTCGCCGCCAAGTTCGAAGAGCCCAACACCGGCCTGGATTTCCCATGGCTGATGACCCTGGGCAACCACGACAACACCGCCGTCTTCCCCGGCGACGGCGGCTGGTTGTTGCGCGGCGACCACGAGGTCGGCTACCACGCGCACTCGCCACGCTGGTGGATGCCCAGCCGCTACTACTCGGTGCGGGTGCCGCAGCCGCGGCCGGTGGTCGAGTTCTTCGTCCTCGACCTCAACCCGCTGGCCTCCTACATCCCGTTGCCGCTGGCGGGATACTGGGCCGTGGACGGGCAGTACATGAACGAGCAGCGCGCCTGGCTGGACCGGGCCCTGGCCGAATCGCCCGCCCGCTGGAAGGTCGTCTGCACCCATCACCCGTATCTGAGCAACGGCTCACACGGCAACGCGGGCCGCTACGAGGGCCTCGACATCGAGCCGCTCAACGGCGTGCACGTGCGGCGCTTCTTCGAAGACCACGTGCTCGGCCGGGTGCAGTTCGTCTTCTCCGGCCACGACCACTGCCTGCAGGTGCTCGAGCCGACCACGGCCTCCAAGGGCACTCGCCAGATCGTGTCGGGGGCGGCGAGCAAGACCGGCGGCGCGTGGGCGGCCGACGGCAGCGACGACACCCCCGCGCTCTTCCAGAGCTTCCACCAACTCGGTTTCATGGCCGTGGAATTCGATGCCGCCGGTGTGGATCTTCGTGTGGTGACCGTCGATCCGGCCACCGGCGCGGGCACCGAGGAGTTCCGCCGGAAACTGGCCTGAGCGAAGCGATTCGGACCCGTGGCGATCATCCGGCGGCAGATCACCGATTGACAACGCCGGGGCCGCCGCGGGCGCGTGTCACCGGTGGCGGCACTACCGTGCAGGTATGCCTCCCGGTGACGATCCTTCGGCCGAAGAAGAGTCCGAACAGCGGGGTCCCGAACCCGCCCCCGATCCCCCGGAGCCGACGCGGCGCCGCTCGGCGGACCCCACCGTGGAATCGGTGTGGCTCGGGCGCAGGCGCCGGGAACGTCCGCCGGGCAGGCCACGGCTGACCACCGTGCTGATGGTCGTCGCCTTCACCGGCCTGCTCGTGCTCTACTTCGTCGTCCGCCCCGGCTGAGCCCGCCCGCCTTCCCGGCGGACGGCAGGAATAATCCGGTTGTCACGTCACTTAGAGTTGACGGTGATGAAGGAGAAGGGTCGATGAAGGAAAAGGGGCGCAAGGTCATCGCGACCAACCGCCGGGCGCGGCACAACTACACGATCCTCGACACCTACGAGGCCGGGATCGCGCTGGTCGGCACCGAGGTCAAGAGCCTGCGCGAGGGCAAGGCCTCGCTGGTCGACGCCTTCGCGACCGTCGACGACGGCGAGGTGTGGCTGCGCGGCCTGCACATCCCCGAGTTCAGCCACGGCAGCTGGACCAATCACGCGCCGCGCCGGGTGCGCAAGCTGCTGCTGCACAAGCGCGAGATCGAGCGGCTGGTCGGCAAGTCCCGCGAGGGCAACCAGACGCTGGTGCCGCTGACGATGTACTTCTCCGACGGCAAGGTGAAGGTCGAGCTCGCTCTCGCCCGAGGCAAGCAGGACTACGACAAGCGCCAGGACCTGGCCCGCCGGACCGTCGAGCGCGAGGTCACCCGCGAGCTTGGCCGGCGCGTCAAGGGCATGAAGGGCTAGCGTCCGCTGTCGCGCGCGGCGCGGGTCACAGCCGCGCGCACGGTCCGTCGAAGGTGACCCGCTCCAGGGTCGGCCCCTGGAACCACGCGGCAACCGTGCGCGAACCCAGCTGCGCGGTCGGATCGGGCTCGCTGATCACCGCGCGCTCCTGTGTGGGGTCCGCGTCCACCCCGTACCGCCGGTCCGGCGCCATGCCCTCGGAGTTCGCCGTCAGGCCCGCCAGCTCGCGCCGCAACGCCGCCCGGTTCAGCGGACCTGCCTCGGCGGCCTTGGTCAGCAACGCCTTGACCGGGTAGGAGCTGGCCCAACCCAGGTGATAGCCCCAGTTCGACGGTTCCTGCGGCGAGGCGGCGCGCGCCTTGGCCGCCCCCTGGCTGGTGCCGTCCCAGCCGTCGTAGGGGGAGGTGTAGTTGTAGAGCGCGATGATCGGCTCGGCGGCCGGGGTCTCCAGCAGTGCCCGATTCCAGGTCGGGGTGGAGCCGAGGAAGCGGCCCCGGTAGCCGCCCGCGACCAGCTTGCCGATGATCTCGGCGGTCTCGGACGGGCCGGTGGCCAGCAGCACCACGTCCGGCTGGGCGGCCAGGATGGTCGCCACCGGCCCGTCCTGATCGCCGACCTCGGAGTTCGGTCCGGTGTCCACCCGGGCGGCGACCGGGACGCCGTTGGCGAAGGCCCACCTCATCGCGCCCGTGGCGTAGTCGCTGCCGTAGTGGCCGCGGAAGGCCACGATTCCGATACCGCCGGGCAGATAGTGCTCGGCGCTGAACCAGTCGAGACCGAGTATCGCCTCCGCGCAGTAGGAGTAGCCGTAGTCCAGCACCAGGTGCCGATCGGTGGCGCCGTACTGCCAGCCCGACCACAGCGTGCCCGAGCCGGTGATCATGTCGTCCTCTTCCATGTCCGGCAGCACCGACATGGTCTGGGCGGTGCCCAGGCTCATCGCCAGCGCCAGCACGTGCGGCTCGATCCGCTCGTACTCCGCGCGGTGGCGCTGCGGTTCGTAGCCGGTGTTCTTCCGGTAGGTCGTGATGTCGATCTCGTAGCCGCCGATACCGCCGGACTCGTTGACCTCACGCCAGAACGCTTGCTGGCCGTCGTCGATGGATTTGCCGAGGGCGCTGAACGGGCCGTCGGCGAGGTCGGAGAGCACCCCGAGGTAGATGCACCCCTTCAACTCGTCCACCGCCTGGGGACACGGCTCGCTGGTGACCCCGGGTCCCACCTGCTCTGCGGGCTCGGAACAGCCGCTGACCAGCAATGATCCTATGATCATCCCGGCAACGGTCGTATGGTGCAGTGGGCGGCGACCGCCGGGCATACGCATCTGTGACTTCCTACTCTTGCCGCCGGGTTCCACGATCGGCCCCGGAGCCGATCGGAAAGATACCCAACGGTTGCCGAACCGGGAAAGCAGCGTGACAGGTTTGTGATTTGCGGGTGTACACCGTTGTTCGCCGACCGGCCGTTCGTGACGCGCGTCACCCGCTCGCGCGGCCGGAAAACCGGGATGAAACGCCGCGCGCTCGGTGTTAAAGTAGGCAGTCCGCAAGGTGCGGACACGTACGGGGCTGAACGGTTTCGACTGCGTACGTTGATTCAGGGGAAGCGTGTCGGTGCAGGCAAGAGACCACCGTAAGCGTCGCTGCAAACAAATAAGCGCCGATTCTCATCAGCGCGAGTACGCTCTCGCTGCCTAAGCGACAGCGTCTCTGTCGGCCCGGGATACGCCCTCGGTCCCGGTGCCGGCATCAGCTAGAGGGCTCACCGTCCGCCTCGGTCGCGGAGACGGACGGGACAGCAAACAGCGACTGGGATCGTCATCCCGGCTCGTTCGCGTGACCGGGAGATCCGAGTAGAGACACAGCGAACTGCACACGGAGAAGCCCTGGAGACGCGGCGGAGGACCCGGGTTCGATTCCCGGCAGCTCCACTCCGAGGCCCCTCACCCGAGATCGGGAGAGGGGCCTCGCTCCTTTTCCTGACCGTTCCGAGCGGGACTCATCCGCGGATACGCCGGCGGGACCGTTCAGCCGACCTGGTCGGTTTGGCCGCTCATCTGCTGACTGTTGCTCTGATCGGTGTCTCGAAGTCGGCCGATCGCGGCGAGGTAGGCGTCGCGCATCGTCTCCACGATCTCGATGTGCTGGTTCAAGCGTGAGATTGCGTTGTCGTTCGGGTCGTGAGCGCCTCCGCCGACAGCCTTCTGCTGGAACTTCTGCTGCAACTGCTGAGCAGACGGTAGGCCGCCGTAGCCGGAGAGAAATTCTAGAGCCCGTGCGTCCAGCCGCATTCGATAGAGCGCGTCCAGCAGAGTGTCGCATTGCGTGGCAATCGCGGAACCGACGCCCTCGTCGAGCATGAATTGGCCGTCGATTCCTTGCTGTTTGATGTTCTACCAAGTTTTCAATTGCTCATCCGTTGACACGAGAGCATGCCTCCTTCACCGGCTCTCCGCCTACTTCGGCAGATGGCGTTCGAGATCTGTCGCATGACCGGTGGCGAGATCGCAGATGTTCTGGGCCGGATTGCGGCCCAGCCAGCCCACGGAGACGGTGAACGAGCCCTGGTCGGCCGGGAATGTGACGTAACAGCTCTCTGCGTCGGTGTCGGACTTGACGCGGGTGAGCAGCGCGGGGCGACTGCCTACAGTGGTATCTCCGAGGATGGTCACGGTCGTGCTGTTGCGTGTTTCCTCCAGCGTCTTGCTGCTGGACATCAAGTCGACGCGGTACGCCGACCCTTGGACGTCCCAGCCGCAGATGCGCCACGAGGACACCTCGGTGGGGTTGACGATGTCCCGCTCGGTTGATGGATCGAGCCCGGTCTCGACGAGCCACTCGTCCGGCACGTCTGTGCAGGGATTGAGCAGGTTGTCCTTCTCCGGCCCGGCGGGGGTGGCGGTCCCGCTGGTCTGCCCGCCGCATCCCGCGAGCGTGAGAACGGCCAGTCCGGCTACGGCGGTGCGGGCAATGCGCATGGTGTTCCCTCCCTGAGCGTCGGCCGTCACGATATCGGACGCATCCGGCTGCCCGGCGGTTCCCGCCGGAGCCGATCTGTGGGCTGCGCCCCGTCGTCGAGATGGGCTCGACACAACTACTCGGGCAACGTCATCGGATGGACACCGCGATCCGCGGCGATCTGTTCCGAGGTCAGGCCGTCTTCACGGTTACGGGCGACGCGGACCACGTCGTCCCGGAATTCACGTTCCAGGAGCGCGGTTTGTTCCGGGTACCTTCCCGCGAGGTCCACTCCGAGGCCGCTCACCCGAGATCCGGTGAGCGGCCTCGCTCCTCTCCAGGCCATTCCGGGCGGGACTTTCCGAACCCCCTGGGACCTGTCAGCCGACCTGGTCGGTTTGGCCGCTCATCTGCTGACTGTTGCTCTGGTCCACGCTCTGCAATTGGCCGATCGCGGCTAAGGGTTGTCCCGTAAGTTGTTGAGCGGCAGCCGGTATCGTGTTCGGCGTGGCGGTGATCTCGGCGGCCGATCCGGTGATGGTGGAGTTGTTCAGCGGGCTGCGGCCCCGCAAGTTCGCACGGCTGATCACCCGGT
>NZ_JARWRU010000101.1 GCF_029867845.1 Nocardia farcinica
GGGGTTCGATTCCCCTTAGCTCCACAGTCGAGAACCGCCCAGCCGCCAGGTCAGGGCGGTTCTCTCGTTTCCGGCGCCGATCCACGCCGTATTCCTCGTCCGGTAATTCCCGGTCGGTTCCCGCGCGCCCGCGGCGGATTCGCCGCTGATATCTTGGACAACGCTGTTCGCAAAGCGTGAGCTCGTCAGGGCGATCATGGACGAGGGGTGATCGCCCTGACGCTGTTCGCCGCGGCCGAATACCTCGCCACGCGCCCCCTCGAATCCGTGCCCGCTCGGACACAGAATCCGTGCCCGAGCGGACACAGAATCCGTGCCCGAGCGAAGACAGAATCCGTGCGCGAGCGGAGACAGAATCCGTGGCCGAGCGAAGACGGTCGTGCCCACGATTTTCCGGGCACGGCTCGGTGTGGTGTCGAATGCGCGCGGCTGTGCGCGCACTAGCCGGAGGTTTGCGGGAATAGCTTCCCGGCCGCCGCCCCGCGGTGGGTGTTCCCGGACGGGCGGCCTGCTCGCATTTCGGCCGTGGTATCGTTGATTCCGCTGGATGTCGAGGATGCGACGGGCCGGGGAAAGTGCGACGCGGGCCGCGGGGCGTGGCGGCCGGGCACCCGGCGCGGCGGGCGAGGTCCTCGCCCCGGCCGGACAAGTGCGGATCGGTGGCCCGAGTCCGCAACCGGTCGGCGAACACGACCCTGTCGCCGCGCGGCGAACCCCTGTCGCGGAAGTGTTTCGGCCCGATCGTCAGCGCGCGGACCGATGTGCTTGCATACTCTGTGCGGGGCAGCGCTGCTGCCTCGTACACAGGCGTCGGAACACGCCGGCGCCACGGAACTCTCCGGGGGTACTACGTGAACATCAAGACCATGCGGGGTTCGACCCTGCCCGAGGGCCGATCCCGCCGTCCGTGGCTGCGCGGCGCGGCGCCCGCGCTGCTCGCGGCCTCGCTGATCACCGCGCTGGTCGCGGGCTGCTCGTCCTCCGACGACAGCGGCGACACCACCGCCGCGCCGGTGACCGGCCCGCTGCCGGACGCCGCGCAGATCGTCCAGGAGTCCTCGCGGACCACCCAGACGCTGCAGTCGGTCCACCTCGACCTCGAGGTGAAGGACGTGCCGAATCTGCCGGTGGAGAGCGTCTCCGCGGACGTGACCAACCAGCCGCAGGGCGCAGGCCAGGCCATGGGGGAGGCCACGGTCAGGACCAAGCCCGAGGAGCCGTTCGTCGACACGAAGTTCATCGTGGTCGACAAGACGCTCTACACAGCGGTCAACAGCAACAACTACGCGCCCGTCGGCCCCGCCGAGCAGGTCTACGACCCGGGCGTGATCCTGGACAAGGACAAGGGCCTGGCGAACGTGATCGCCCAGGTGCAGAACCCGAAGGCCGAGGCGCGCGAGACCATCGACGGCATCGCCGTCGTCAAGGTCACCGGCACCATCGACGGCTCGGTCATCGACCCGGTCGTGCCGCGTCTGGGTGAGGGCGCGGGCGAGCTGCCGATCACGCTGTGGATCGCCGACGTGCCCCCGCCCGCCGAGGGCGACTCCGCCTCCACCCGCCCCTCGGAGGCGGCCTCCACCGGTGACGGCCCGAACCTGGTTCGCGCGGTGGTCGAGAAGGACGGCGGCACCGTCGAGGTGACCCTGTCCAAGTGGGCCGAGCCGGTCAACGTCGTCAAGCCCGCGGGCTGACCGACCGCCGGCAGGCGAGCAGACACCCGGTCCGGGGCGTGAGGCGGCATCGCCCCTCGCGTCTCCGGACCGGCGTCGTTCCCAGCTCCTTCGCGCCGTGATCGCCCGTCCCCGTCGTCCACGGGGGCCGAGGTGATCGCGAAAGCCGCACTCCGACAACGGCATACCCGGACCGGCGCAGTGGCCGGTCGAGGCCGTTCACCCGTCGTCGCGACCGCGGGCGCCGGGCGGTTCGTACCGCCGCGCCATCCGCTCCGACGACTCGGTTCGCCCGCACGTCCGCCGCCGGGCAGGACCCGGCGACCGCTTAAGAGATTGTTCAGTGAAGTACAAGCCGCCGTGGGGAGCATTCACTCTCGACAGCGCCGGCTCCCTGGTCGGCCAGGAAAGCCGTTCGGACACGGAGGAAAGACATGACGACAAGTGACCGCCCGGAAGTCGAGGAGCGGGACTTCCGTCGACCCCCCGCGCCCGACGGCCCACCGCCGGTCTCCAATGTCTGGGTCTACAACGGCAAAGCCTACGACCTGTCGGACTGGATCTCCAAGCACCCTGGCGGCGAGTTCTTCATCGGGCGCACCAAGAACCGCGATATCACCTCGATCATCGGCTCCTACCACAAGGACCCCGAACGCATCGAGCGCATGCTGGAGCGCTATTCGCTCGGCCGCGAGGCCCGCCCCGAGGACATCCATCCCAAGGCCAACGCGCCGGACTTCCTGTTCAAGGAGGGTTTCGACAGCTGGCGCGACACCCCGAAGTACCGCTTCGACGACAAGAACGACCTGCTGCACAAGGTCAAGGCGCGACTGAAGGATCCCGAGGTCGCCGCCCGGCTGAAGCGCATGGACCGGATCTTCGACATCGTGGCGATCACGCTGGCCGTGCTGTACTTCGCGGTCCAGGGCGTTCGCCTGGCCGAGCCGGCCTGGATGCCGCTGCCGATCTTCGTCTTCGCCATGGTCGTGCTGCGCAGCTCGCTGGCCGGCTTCGGCCACTACGCCATCCACCGTGCCCAGAAGGGCATGAACAAGGTCTTCACGAACTCCTTCGACATCAACTACGTCGCACTGGCGTTCGTGACCGCCGACGGGCACGCGCTGCTGCACCACCCGCACACCCAGAGTGAAGTCGACATCAAGAAGAACGTCTTCACCATGATGATGCGAGTGCCGAGGCTGTACCGGATACCGATCCACACGCTGCACAAGTTCGGCCACACCGTCACCGGTATGACGATCCGCCTGCTCGACGTCGTCCGGCTCACCCGCAAGGTGGGCGTCAAGGAGATGTACGGCAGTATGCGCGGCGCGCTCCCGCACTTCATCGGCTCTTTCGGCATGCGCGCGCTGCTGCTGGGCGAGCTGATCGTGTTCACCGTGATGGGCGACTTCTGGGCCTGGGCACTGCAATTCGTGGTCACGCTGTGGATCAGCACCTTCCTGGTGGTGGCCAGCCACGACTTCGAGGTCGAGACCGACGAGCTGCCCGAGTCCGGCACCGAGGACTGGGCGGTGAACCAGATCGAGCAGGCCTACGACCTGAAGGTCATCGGCAACCGGTACGTGGACTGCTTCCTCGCCGCGGGGCTGAGCTCGCATCGCGTCCACCACGTGCTGCCGTACCAGCGCAGCGGCTTCGCCAACATCGCCACCGAGGACATCCTGCGCGAGGAGTCCGCGAAGTTCGGCGTCGAATGGCTGCCCGCCAAGAGCTTTTTCACCGATCGCTTCCCGAAGCAGATAAACACCTACCTGTTGGCTCCCTCGAGGGACGCCGAGGAGAAGAACTGGGGCTTCGTACGCGAACACCTTTCACCGACGGCGCTGAAGACCTGCGCGATCTACACGGTTCAGGGCTTCACCGGAATCGGGACCGTCTGACCCGACTCCGCGAGCGCGCGCCGCGCCGCCACGCCCGCGCCCGCCGCCGATCACCACAGTCCTCGAAGGGAACAACAACCATGTCCGTCACCGTCGACCACAGCGGCGCCCGTCCCGCCACCGAGCCCCGCCATCGCATCGTCCCCGCGCCCGCCTCGGCCCACTCGCCGATGCCGCCCGCCCCGCCGGTCACCATCGGCGTCATCGAGGGCATCGCGACCGGCTCGCCCGGGCACGTCGTGGACCAGGCGAGCGCGGCCGAGCAGGTCGCCGGCCTGTTCGCCGACCCGGCGCAGCAGGCCCGGATCGCCCGCGTCTACGACAAGACCCGCATCGACACCCGCCGTATGGCCGTCGACCCGACCGATCCCGAGTTCCTCGAATTCAGCAGGAAGCCGGGCAATCTGCGGGACCGGATGAACCTCTACTACCGCCACGCCGCCCCGCTGGCCGTCGACGTGGCAGGCCGCGCGCTGGCCGACGCGGGCTGCGCCGCCGAGGAGATCGGGCAGCTGGTGTTCGTCACCAGCACCGGCTTCATCGCCCCCGGCGTCGATGTCGCGGTGCTCACCCAGCTCGGGCTCTCGCCCACCGTCGGCCGGGTGGTGGTCAACTTCATGGGCTGCGCGGCCGCGATGAACGGCATCCGCACCGCCACCGACTACGTGCGGGCGCACCCGGACAAGAAGGCGCTGGTCGTCTGCCTGGAGCTGAGCTCGGTGAACGCGGTGTTCGCCGACGACGTCAACGACGTCATCATCCACAGCCTCTTCGGCGACGGCTGCGGTGCGGTCGTGGTCGGCGCACGCCAGGCCCGCCAGCCGCTGGCCGCGGGCAAGATCGTCGTGCGCGACAGCTTCAGCCACCTGTTCGACGGCGCCGAGGACGGCATCGTGCTCGGGGTCAACCACAACGGCATCACCTGCGAGCTGTCGGAGAACCTGCCGCAGTACATCTACCGCGGCGTCGACCCGGTGGTGCGCGAGGTGCTGGCCCGTAACGGCCTGACCAAGGACGACATCGACCTGTGGGCGATCCACCCGGGCGGTCCGAAGATCATCGAGGAATCGGTGCGCTCGCTCGGACTCGACCCGCGGCAGGCCGCGCCCAGCTGGGAGGTGCTCGCCCGCCACGGCAACATGCTCTCCGTCTCGCTGATCTTCGTGCTGGAACAGATGATCCGGCAGTCCACCCCGGGCGAGTCCATCTCGACCGGTGTGGCCTTCTCCTTCGCGCCCGGGGTCACGCTCGAAGGTCTGATCTTCGACATCATCCGTCGCTGATCTCGCGACCCATCGCTTCTCTCGAGAGAGCACCCGATCATGCAACTCATCAAATTCCTGGTCTCGATCTCCTGGACGCGCATCGTCGCGGTGATCGTGACCGGCCTGGTCTGCGGCGCGGCCAACACCTATCTGGTCACGCTCATCAACGCGGTGGTCTCACCGCCACCGCAGCCGCGGGCCACCGTCGAGCAGTTCCTGCTCACCATCGCGGTGGTCCTGGTCAGCGGCCTGCTCTCGCAGGTGCTGCTGATCCGGCTGGCCCAGGACGCCATCCTGCGGCTGCGCTCGGACCTGAGCGCGAGCGTCGTCGCGGCGCCGCTCGAGCATCTGGAACGGCTGGGCATGCACCGGCTGGTGGCCACCCTGACCGAGGATGTGCGCTCGCTGTCGCAGGCGGTGACCGCCATCCCGGCCATCTGCATCGACGTGGCGACCATCGTCGGCTGCTTCGTCTACCTGGCCACCGTGTCGGGGCCGATCTTCGCGATCACCATCGCGGGCACCCTGATCGGCATCGCCTGCGTGGAGCTGTTCCTCGGTCACGTGCGCCGCATCTACCACGCGGCGCGGGAGAACGAGGACGCGCTGCTGCGCTCCTTCCAGTCGGTCACCCTGGGCATCAAGGAGCTCAAGCTGCATCGCGGCCGTCGCCGCGACTTCATGGACCGGCACCTGCTCGGCACCGCCAAGCAGTTGCGCGAGCAGAACGTCGACGCCGGCTCGAAGTTCTCGGTCGCCCAGAGCCTCGGCCAGTTGCTCCAGCTGGGCACCATGGCGCTGATCCTGTTCGGCGTGGCCAAGGCGCTCGACCTGCCGCGCGAGGTGATGGTCGGCTACATCCTGGTCACCACCTTCCTGTCCATGCCGATGCAGAACTTCATGCACCGGCTGCCCGACCTGCTGCGCGGTGACGTGGCGCTGGCCAAGATCCGGGCCATGAACCTCTCGCTGGAGACCCTGCACGACGAGGACAGCCTGCCGTACGCGCAGCGGCCCGTCGTCGAGTCGGCCCGGCTGGAGCTGTCCGGCGTGAGCTACCACTACCGCCAGGACCTGCCGTCGGCGCTGCCGCCCGGCCCGCACGGTGGACCCGGTGGACCCGGCACGCCCGCGGGCCCTGGGCATCCCGGTGGCGGGCATCCGCCGCTGCCGCCCGGACACGGGCCGGGGCCGAGGGCCGGTGCGCCGGACGTCAACGGCAAGCGCAGGGTCAGCCACGCGGGCTCCGACGGCAGGCCGGTGCCGCTCGGGCCGCCGCCCGGCCCGGCGCCCGGCGAGGACGACGGGTTCACCCTCGGCCCGGTGGACCTGGTCTTCGAGCCCGGCCAGATCACCTTCGTGGTCGGCGGCAACGGCAGCGGCAAGTCCACGCTGGCCAAGCTGATCACCGGCCTGTACGTGCCGCGCACGGGCACGGTCTCGCTCAACGGCGAGGCGATCGACCATCAGAACATCGAGTGGTTCCGGCAGCACAGTTCGGCGATCTTCACCGATTTCCACCTGTTCGAGGACTATCTCGGGTTCGATCGGCCCGGCATCGACGAGGAGGTCCGCCACTACCTGCGGGAGCTTCGCCTCGACGACAAGGTCGACGTGCGGAACGGAACGCTGACCACGATCGCGCTCTCCCAGGGCCAGCGCAAGCGCCTGGCGCTGCTGACCGCCCTGCTGGAGGACCGCCCGATCTACGTCTTCGACGAGTGGGCGGCCGACCAGGACCCGAAGTTCCGCGAGGTCTTCTACAACGAGATCCTCGACGAGCTCAAGCGGCGGGGCAAGACGGTCATCGTGATCACCCACGACGATCGCTACTTCGATCGCGCCGACCGGCTGGTCAAGCTGGAGTTCGGCAAGGTCGTCGAGCCGGTGGCCGTCGAGGGCTGACCGCCGGTTCCGGGATGCCCGGCAGCGCCGAGAGATGCTGCCGGGCATTCGTCGTCGTGTGCCGGGATCGTCGTGTGCCCGTGTAGCCGTGCGCCCGTGCGCCAGTGCGCCAGTGCGCCCGTGTGCCCGTGTGCCCGTGTGCCCGGTCATCGAGCGCGTGCTTCGCGCACGGGCAGTCGCGCGAACCTCGGCCCGAGCGCGCGCCCCGCCGCGCGCAACGGCTCTCCGCTGCGCAGCGTCCTGGACAGGACGAACGCGCCCTCCAGCGCGGTGAGCACGGCCAGGATCAGTTCGCGGGCCTCCGCCGCGGCCACGCCGCGCCTGCGGAAGCAGGCGATGCCCTCCTCGATCCACGAGGTGACGATCTCGGCGCTCACCTCGCGCAGTTCCGGTTCGCTGTCGGCGATCTCGCCCGCGACGGTGACCACCGGGCACATGTTGATCCACCCGGCCTGCTCCATCTGCTCGGCGGCGGCGGCGAAGACGGCGGGGATGCCCGTGCCGAGATCGTCGTGCTCGTCCAGCAACAGCGGGATCAGCCGCAGGTAGGCCGCGCCGGAGGTGCGCAGGGCGGCGGCGGCCAGCTGTGGCTTGCCCTCGGGGAAGTGGTGGTAGAGCGATCCCATCGGGGCGTTCGCGGCCACGGTCACCTGCTTGACGGGGGTGCCGTGGTAGCCGCGGACGCGCAGCTGCTCGGCCATGGCGGTCACCAGGCGTTCCCGTGTGCCCCCCGACTCCGGCATTGACATCTTCTCGCTCACCGTTACAGACTAGAACAAACGCTCTAGAGCGATCGCTCTAAGGAGGCTCCCATGCCGACCGTCGATCTCGCCGCCGGGCGAATCCACTACACCGAGCGCGGCAGCGGCCCCGCCGTCGTCCTGCTGCACGGCCTGTTGATCAACCACACGGTGTGGGACGAGGTGCTCGACCTGCTGCCCGAGGGCTTTCGCTACGTGCTGCCCGACCTGCCGCTGGGCGCACACCCCGAGCCGGTCCAGGCAGGCGCCGACCTGAGCCTGCGCGGGCTGAACCAGTTGATCGCCGAATTCCTCGCCGCGCTCGATCTGCGCGATGTGACCCTCGTGCACAGCGATTGGGGCGGCGGGCTGTTCCTCACCGCCTACGGCCTCGACGAGCGGGTCGGCAGCCTGATCGTGCTGCCCTGCGAGGCCTACGACAATTTCCCGCCCGGGTTGCCCGGTCGTACGGCGACGCTCGCGGCCCGGCTGCCCGGCGGCGTGGTGCTCGCGCTGCGGCAGCTGCGGGTGGGGTGGCTGCGCCGCACCCCGCTGCTGTTCGGCTGGATGACCCGGCGCGGGTTGTCCGACGAGATGGTGCGCGGGTGGACCGAACCGGGCCTGCGCGACCCGGCCATCCGGCGTGACGTGCTCGGCTACCTGCGCACCTACCTGCGCGGCGAGGTCGACGACCACATGCTGATCGCGCACACCGAAGCGCTGCGGCGGTTCCGTGGCCCGGCGCTGATCCTCTGGTCGTCCGATGATCGCGTCATGCCGCTCGCGCACGCGCGGGCGCTCGCGGAATCCATGCCGGACGCGCGGCTGCGGGTCGTCGACGACGCCGCGGTGCTGTCGATGATCGATCGTCCCGAGGCGGTCGCGGCCGAAATGGGCGCATTCCTGGTGGAGACCGTCGCCCGTCGGTGAGCCGACACGATTCCGGGCCGGGACCCCCGGGGGGGGGCGGCCGGGATACCGTTGCCCACCGGGCGGGGCGCC
>NZ_JARWRU010000102.1 GCF_029867845.1 Nocardia farcinica
GGGGTTGTGCCCCCCCTACCCCCGCGGCCGCCGGGCCTGGGGGGCCCCCACCCACCCCGCGGCGGGGCCGCGGGCCCCAATCCCCGCCGCGGGCGCGGGGGGGGGCCACGCCGTGCTGGTCGCTCCCCGCCTGGACGAGGACTACGCCACCTACGGTGTGGTCGCCACCATCGAACAGGTCGGCCGGATGCGCGGCGCGCCCGCGGCTGTGCTGAAGGCCGAGCGCCGCGCCAGGATCGGCCACGGCGTCACCGGCCCCGGCGCCGCGCTGTGGGTCGAGGCCGAGCCGGTCGAGACCCCCGCCCCGGACGGCCGCACCGAGGAACTGGCCGCCGAGTACAAGAAGCTGGTCATCTCGGTGCTCCAGCGTCGCGAGGCCTGGCAGCTCATCGACGCCGTCGCCCAGCTGACCGACCCCTCGGCCATCGCCGACACCGCGGGCTATGCCCCCTACCTGACCGCCGAGCAGAAGCGCGGCCTGCTGGAGACGCCCGACCCGGCGCAGCGGCTGAGCGCGCTGATCGAGTGGACCAGGTCCTACATCGCCGAGTCCGAACTCACCGAGAAGATCGGTGAGGAGGTCCGCGAGAACATGGAGAAGACCCAGCGCGAGTTCCTGCTGCGTCAGCAGCTCAACGCCATCCGCAAGGAACTGGGCGAGGACGACCCCGACGGCGCCGACGACTACCGCGCCCGCGTCGAGGCTGCCGACCTGCCCGATGCGGTGCGCGCGGCCGCGCTGCGCGAGGTCGGCAGGCTGGAGCGGGCGAGCGAGCAGAGCCCGGAGTCCGGCTGGATCAGGACCTGGCTGGACACCGTGCTGGAGCTGCCGTGGCAGGTGAAGACCGCCGACAGCACCGACATCGCCGCCGCGCGGGCGATCCTCGACGCCGACCACCACGGCCTGGACGAGGTCAAGGACCGCATGGTCGAGTATCTGGCGGTGCGCGCCAGGCGCGCCCGCCGCGGTCTCGAGGTCGTCGGCGGCCGCGGCTCCGGCGCGGTGCTGGTGCTGGCGGGCCCGCCCGGCGTCGGCAAGACCTCGCTCGGCGAGTCGGTCGCCAAGGCGCTCGGGCGGAAGTTCGTGCGGGTGGCCCTCGGCGGCGTGCACGACGAGGCCGAGATCCGCGGCCATCGACGCACCTATGTCGGCGCCATGCCCGGCCGGATCGTGCGCGCGATCAAGGAGGCCGGGTCGATGAACCCGGTGGTGTTGCTCGACGAGATCGACAAGGTCGGCTCGGACTTCCGCGGCGACCCCGCGGCGGCCCTGCTCGAGGTGCTCGACCCGGCGCAGAACCACACCTTCCGCGATCACTATCTGGATCTGGACCTCGACCTGTCCGACGTGCTGTTCATCGCCACCGCCAACGTCATGGACACCATCCCCGGCCCGCTGCTGGACCGGATGGAGCTCATCACCGTCGACGGCTACACCGAGGACGACAAGGTCGCCATCGCGCGCGACTTCCTGGTGCCACGGCAGCTGGAACGCAACGCGCTGACCGCCGAGGAGGTGCGCGTCACCGAGGCCGCGCTGCGCGAGATCGCCGCGAACTACACCAGGGAGGCGGGCGTGCGGCAGCTCGAGCGCCTGATCGCGAAGGCGTTGCGCAAGGCCGCGACCCGGCTCTCGGAGTCCGAAACCGGTTCGGTCGCCGCGGAGCCGCTGACCATCGACGTCGGCGAACTGAAGGACTACCTTGGCAGGCCGCGCTTCCTGCCCGACGCGGTGGAGCGCACCGCGGTTCCCGGCGTGGCGACCGGTCTCGCGGTCACCGGGGCGGGCGGCGACGTCCTCTACATCGAGGCCAACGCCGCCGAGGGCGAGCGCTCGCTCACCCTCACCGGCCAGCTGGGCGACGTCATGAAGGAGTCCGCCCAGATCGCGCTGACCTACGTGCGCTCGCACCTGGCCGAGATCGGCATCGAACCCTCGATGCTCGACCGCGACATCCACATCCACTTCCCGGCAGGGGCGGTGCCCAAGGACGGCCCGTCCGCGGGCGTCACCATGGTCACCGCCCTGGTCTCGCTCGCGCTGGGTCGCCGGGTCCGCGCCGATGTCGGCATGACCGGCGAGGTCACGCTCAACGGCCGGGTGCTGCCCATCGGCGGCGTCAAGCAGAAGCTGCTCGCCGCGCAGCGGGCCGGTCTGAAGACCGTCTTCATCCCGGCCCGCAACGAGCCCGACCTCGACGACGTCCCCGCCGAGGTGCTCGACGCGCTGGACGTGCGCCCGGTCGCCGACGTGGCCGACATCCTGGCCTACGCCGTCGAGCCGGTCGCTGAACCGGCCGCGCCGCAGCGGCCGCTGGCCGCCACGGCCTGACCCGGGGCCCGGGAGCTGCCTCCCGGGAGCCGGCGGTCGTGACCGCCTCGGTCCGGTCGCGACCGCCCCGGCCTCGCCGGGCTCAGGTCAGGCGTCGCTCGACCGCCCGCGTCGTCCCCTGGGCGAGGGCGCACAGCACGGGCTCGCGCCCGTCTTCCTCGGCGAAGATCTCGCAGTTCACCACCGCCTGGCGGCGGGTCGCCCCGCCCCCCCAGGCCACGGCGCGCAACCGCTGCCCGGCTGCGGGTCGCAGGTAGGTGACGCTGAACCCGCCGGTGAGCACATTGGCGCCGAGCACCGTGCCCGCCGCGAAGGTCAGCGCGTTGTCGGCGAGATAGGCGAGCACGCCGCCGTGCACGTAGCCGAACTGCTGGTGCAACTGGGGACGGATGGGCACCTCCAGCGTGGCGGCCCCGTCGCCGAAGGCGAGCAGCCTGGTGCCCACCAATTCGGCGAACGGCTGGGCGTCGAGCACTCGGCTCGCGTCCTCGAACCCGATCGCCGGGCTGCCGCCGAGGGCCGGTCCGTGGTTCGCCGGGCCGTGCTCGGACGCCGGGCCGGGGTGCCCGGTCGCCGGACGGTCGAGGGTCGGCCTGTGCTCGTCGTTCGGTCTGCGCTCGTCGGCTGGGCATGCCCCCTCGGCCGTCCCGTGGTCGCGGGCCGGACTGTGGTCGCGGGCCGGACTGTGGTCGGTCGCGGTCGTGTGGTCGCACTCGGTCATGTCGTTCCTCCGGTGTCGGTGCCGAGGACGAGCCAGGCCGCCTCGGCGAGTTCGTCGGCCACGTCGGCCGGCGGCACGGTGATCGCGCCGCCGAGCCACTGGCGCGAGTACTCCTGCGCCGGCCCGAGCCACAGCGCGTAGAGCACGTCGAAGTCGAGTTCGCGGACGGCCCCGTAGCGTGCGTGGGTGCGCCACCACCGAGCCACGTCGGTGAGGAAGGCGCGGTTGCTCTCGCTGTCGCGCACCCCGGGCGGGCGGGCCGACAGCAGGATCGTGGCCCGGTTCGGATGCTCGCTCGCCCAGCGCAGATGCGCGCGCACGCCGTCGACCACGCCGCCGCGCGCGTCGGTGCTCTCCCCCACCGCCGCCCAGAAGCAGCGCTGGTAGTCGGCCAGCGCGTTCGCCCACACCTGCCGGTAGAGATCGGCCTTGTCCGGGAAGTGGTGGTACAGCGCGCCCACGCTCGCGCCCGCGGCCTCCCTGATCGTGGCCAGGGTGGCGTCCAGCGGGCCGTGCTCGGCGAACTCGCGCTCGGCCGCCGCCAGCAACCGATCTCGAATCTTCATGACCAGAATTTAATTCTGTCTTCGGCGCTCGGCAAGGGCGCGCCGGCCGGGCCGGGGAAAGGGGTATGACGGACAGGTGGCCCGGTGGCTGTTGCACGTGGATCTCGACCAGTTCCAGGCGGCGGTGGAGTTCCGCCGCCACCCGCAACTGCGCGGCAGGCCGGTGATCGTCGGCGGCAACGGCGACCCGCAGGAGCCGCGCAAGGTCGTGACCTGCGCGTCCTATCCGGCCCGCGCCTACGGCGTGCGCGCGGGCATGCCCCTTCGCGCCGCCGCCAGACGCTGCCCGGAGGGCGTCTTCCTCCCGCTGGACACGGCCGCCTACGAGGAGGCATCCGAGGAGGTGATGGAGCTGCTGCGCACCTTCCCCGGCCGGGTCGAGGTCTGGGGCTGGGACGAGGCATTCCTGGCCGCCGACACCGACGATCCGCTCGCCCTGGCCGCCCGCATCCGCGCCGCCATCGCCGAACTGTCACTGACCTGCGCGATCGGCATCGGCGACAACAAGCTCACCGCCAAACTGGCCACCGGCTTCGCCAAATCGGCGGGCAAGTCCTCGGCCGCCCCTGCCGACGAGCCCGGCGCGGCCACCGGCACCTTCGTGCTCACCGCCGCCAACTGGACCGAGGTCATGGCCCACCGTCCCGTCGACGCGCTGTGGGGTGTCGGCAAGCGCATCGCCGCGCGCATGGCCGCCCTCGGCATCCACACCGTCGCCGACCTGATGTCCGCCGACCGCACCCGGCTGGCCGCCGAGTTCGGCCCCGCCACCGGCCCCTACCTGTGGGTGCTCGGACACGGCAGCGGCGACACCGACGTGGTCACCGAGCCGCGGGTCCCGGTGGGCCGCAGCCGATCCCGTACCTTCCCCCGCGATCTCACCGACCCCGCCGAGATCCGCGCCGAAGTCACCCGCATCGCCACCCAGGTCGCCGAGGAAGCGGCCGAGGCGGGCCGCGTCACCACCCGCGTCTCGGTCACCGTGCGCACCAGCACCTTCTACACCCGCAGCAAGCAGGCCAAACTCCCCGAACCCACCACGGACGTGGCGACCATCGTCGAGACCGCGCTGCGCGTGGCCGACCGCTTCGACCTCGACCGCCCGATCCGATTGCTCGGCGTGCGACTGGAATTCACCGCCGGGTGAGCACACCGACGCCCCGCGCGGGTCACCCCGGCCGGGGCCGGGCGGCTCGTATGCTCGGGGCCATGGCATTCGCAGCGATGGTGGCGCACGAGTCCGAGGGCGGGATCGGCCTGGTCCGCGAGGAGGTGCAGGAGAGCTTCCTCGACAGCGGCGCGGGCGATCGGGTCACGATCGCGGTGCACTACTCGAGCGCCAATTACAAGGACGCGCTGGCCATCACGCCGCGCGGCGGGGTCGTCCGGTCCTACCCGATCATTCCCGGCATCGACCTGGCCGGCGAGGTCGTCGCCTCCGACAGCCCGGACTTCGCCGTCGGCGACACGGTTGTCGCGCACGGCTACGGCATCGGCGTCTCGCGTCACGGCGGTTTCGCCGAGTACGCGAAGGTGCCCGCCGACTGGGTGGTGCGCCTGGACGGTCTGAGCGCCGAGGACGCGGCCACCATCGGCACCGCGGGCTTCACCGCCGCGCTCAGCGTGGTCGCGCTGCTCGACCACGGTCTCACCCCCGACGACGGCCCGGTCCTGGTGACCGGCGCGAGTGGCGGCGTCGGCAGCGTGGCCGTCGACATCCTGGCCGGTCTCGGCTTCGAGGTGGTCGCCTCCACCGGCAAGCCCGACGCCGCCGACCGCCTGCGCGAACTCGGCGCGACCGAGGTGATCGGCCGTCTGCCCGAGGACCCCGACGCGAAGATCCGCCCGCTCGGATCCACCCGCTGGCCCGCCGCCGTGGACAGCGTCGGCGGCCGCTCGCTGGCCTACGTGCTCAGCTGCATCGGCTATCGCGGCGCGGTCGCCGCCAGCGGTCTGACCGGCGGCGCCGACCTGCCCACCACCGTCATGCCCTTCATCCTGCGCGGGGTGTGCCTGCTCGGCGTCGACTCGGTCGAGTACCCCATCGCCGAACGCCGCGCGCTGTGGTCGCGGCTGGCCACCGACCTGCGCCCGGGCCACCTCGACCTGCTCCGCAACGTCGCCCCGGTCACCGAGGCCGAGCGCGTGCTGCGCTCGATCAAGGACGGAACCCACTCGGGCCGAACGGTTTTCCGCGTCGCGGGCGCGTTCTGAGCCGACCGGCACCCAGCCGGTGAACCCGCTCCCGGATTTCCCGCGCCCCATCCCGGCGGCCCGCGCTTCGGCCGCCACCGATCCAGCGGTCGCGTACCGGCCGGGGAGCACGTACCGACCGGGGACGAGAAGGCTAGGCCGCGACCTCGGCGGGCTCGTCGAACTGGGTGCGGTACAGCTCGGCGTACCGCCCGTCGGCGGCGAGCAGTTCGGTGTGGGTGCCCTGCTCCACGATCCGCCCGTCCTCGAGCACCACGATCCGGTCGGCCGCGCGGATGGTGGACAACCGGTGCGCGATCACCAGCGCGGTGCGGCCGGCCAGCGCCTCGGTCAGCGCCTCCTGCACCGCGGCCTCGGAAGTGGAGTCCAGTGAGGCGGTGGCCTCGTCGAGGATCACCAGTCTCGGCTGCTTGAGCAGCAGCCGGGCGATGGTCAGGCGCTGACGCTCGCCGCCGGACAGACGGTAGCCGCGCTCACCGACCACGGTGTCCAGCCCGTCGCTCAGCGATTCCACCAGCTCGGCCAGGCGGGCGCGGCGCAGCGCGTCCCACAGCTGCGACTCGTCGGCCTCGGGCCGGGCCAGCAGCAGGTTGGCGCGGATGGTGTCGTGGAACAGGTGACCGTCCTGGGTGACCAGGCCGACGGTGTCGCGCAGCGAACGGGTCTCGATGTCGCGCACGTCGACCCCGTTCAACCGCACCGCACCGGCGTCCACGTCGTAGAGCCGCGAGACCAGTTGCGCGATGGTCGATTTGCCCGCGCCCGAGGAACCGACCAGCGCCACCAGTTGCCCCGGTTCGGCGTGCAGGTCGATGTCGTGCAGCACCTCGACGCCGCCGCGGGTGTCCAGTGTCGCCACCTCCTCCAGTGAGGCCAGCGAGACCTTGTCGGCCGACGGGTAGCCGAAGCTCACGCCGTCCAGCTCCAGCGCCACCGGGCCCTCGGGCACCGGCACCGCGTCGGGCGCGTCCTCGATCAGCGGCTTCAGATCCAGCACCTCGAAGACCCGCTCGAAGCTCACCAGTGCCGACATGATCTCCATGCGCGCGCTGGCCAGCGCCGTCAGCGGCGCGTAGAGCCTGGTCAGCAGCAGCGACAGGGCCACCACAGCGCCCGCGTCCAGCCTGCCCGTCAGCGCGTACCAGCCGCCGAGGCCGTAGACCAGCGCCACGGCCAGTGCCGACACCAGTGTCAGCGAGGTGACGAAGACCGTCTGCAACATGGCCGTGCGCACCCCGATGTCGCGCACCCGCCCCGCCCGCGCGGCGAACTCGGCCGACTCCTGCTCGGGCCTGCCGAACAGCTTCACCAGGGTCGCGCCGGGCGCGGAGAACCGCTCGGTCATCTGGGTGCTCATCGCCGCGTCCAGGCGCGCGGCCTCGCGCTGCATGTCGGCCAGCCTGCGGCCCATCCGCCGCGCGGGCACCACGAACACCGGCAGCAACAGCAGCGCCAGCAGGGTGATCTGCCAGGAGATGGTCAGCATCACCGCCAGCGTCAGCGCCAGGG
>NZ_JARWRU010000103.1 GCF_029867845.1 Nocardia farcinica
CGCGCCCGGGCTTTTAAAAACCCCGCCCCCCCCCCGCGCCGCTCGGGGGGGCGCCCCGGGCGGGGCCCCGCTATCGCCTGTCGTTTGCCGTGCCGCCGACCTCCCCCACGCGCGAGCCGAACCGGTCGGATGTCCAACACACCTCCCGATCCCCGGCGATGCCCCCTATGCTGCTCGGCATGCACGATCACAGCGGCGCGTTCGACACCGACGTCCTCATCGTCGGGAGCGGTTTCGGCGGTGCCGTGAGTGCGCTGCGGCTGAGCGAGCAGGGCCGCCGCGTGATCGTGCTCGAGCAGGGCCGCCGTCACACCCGCGCGGATTTCGCGGCCGCCCGCCGCGACCCCCGCAAGTACCTGTGGATGCCGGAGCTGGGATTGCGCGGGTTCTTCTGGCAGCGCGTGCTCGCCCACGTGGGCATCATCGGCGGTGCGGGCGTCGGCGGCGGCAGCATCGTGTGGGCGGGCGTGCTGCTCGAACCCGAGGACGACTTCTTCACCGACCCGGCGTGGCCGCGCTCGCCGTCCGGCTGGCGCGCCGAACTGGCCCCGCACTACGCCACCGCCGCGCGCATGCTCGGTCGCGCGGTGTCGCCCTTCGAGGGCCCGATGGACCTCCACCTGCGCGCCACCGCCGAAGCCCTCGGCGCCGGCCACACCTACGGCCCGACCCCGATGGCCATCTACTGGGGCGAGGAGGGCGTCACCGTCCCCGACCCGTTCTTCGGCGGCGAGGGCCCAGAACGCACCGGGTGCAGACTGTGCGGGGCGTGCCTGATCGGCTGCGCCTACGGCAGCAAGAACACCCTCGACCTGAACTACCTGTGGCTGGCCGAGCGCCGCGGCGCCCAGATCCGCAGCGAACAGCAGGTCACCGAGATCGCCGAGCTGCCCGGCGGCGGCTACGAGGTCCGCACCGCCAGCGGGCAGCGGCTGCGGGCGCCGGAGGTGGTGCTGGCCGCGGGCGTGCTCGGCACCGTCGAGCTGCTGTTCCGCTCCCGCGAGTCGGGCGGGCTGCCGCGCGTGTCCGAGCGGCTCGGCACCGGCGTGCGCACCAACTCCGAGGCCATCACCGCTGTGCTCGCCGACGACCCGGCGACCGACTTCACCCGAGGCCCCACCATCTCCAGCGAGTTCTACCCGGACGCGAAAACCCATGTCACCCAGAACCGTTACGTGGGCGGCTGGCACATGCGCTTCCAGGTCGGCCCGCTGGTCGACGGCGCCGATCCCGCGCGCCGGCGCCGGGCCGCGCTGCGCGCCCTGCTCGCCCATCCCGTGCGGCAGCTGCGCACCACCTTCGCCCGCGACTTCCTCGCGCGCCTGAGCGTCTTCACCGTCATGCAGAGCGTGGAGAACGAGATCCGGCTGGTGTTCGACCGCTCCCCGGTGCGACCGTGGCGCAAGGTGCTGCGCTCACGCTCGGTGAGCGGCAAGCAGGCGCCCAGCTACCTGCCCCAGGCCAACGAGGTGGCCCGCGCGTTCGCCGCCTCCGTCGGCGGCCGCCCGCTGAACCTGCTGCTGGAGAGCGTCGGCGGCAAGTCCATCACCGCCCACATACTCGGCGGCGCTGCCATGGGCCACGACGCCGGCGACGGCGTCATCGACACCGACCACCAGGTGTTCGGCCACCCCGGCCTGTATGTCGTCGACGGCTCGGCCGTGCCCGCCAATGTCGGCGTCAATCCGAGTCTCACCATCACCGCGATGGCCGAACGTTTCGCCGCCCGCTACGCGGCCCGCACCGAAAGAGCTGTCAGTTGAACGCCTCCTCCCATGACCTCCCCCGCTCCCTGTCGCAACTGCGCGGCCTGTTCGCCGGCCTGCCCGCGGGCGACAGGCCGGTGACCGGCACCTACCGCGCCGAGTTCGCCGGCCCCGCCCCGCTGCGCGTCGCCGCGCCCCGCGCCATCGCGCTCGGCGGGATGCGCCGCTGGCACGGCAAGCGATTCGCCGGCGACGGCACCGCCGTCAGTGTGCTGCGCTCACCCGACGGCGGCGGCCTGGTCGAGCACCTGCCCATGACCGTGGCCACCGAATCCTCCTGGCTGGACGGGCAACCCGCGATCGTCGTCTCCTACGGCAGCGAGGGCCCGATCCCGTGGCGGTGGGTGCGCGACGAGTTCCGTGTGCAAGACGAGCACACGCAGCAACGGCTGACCTTCGTCGGCGGCCCGGGGTCGCGGGTGGGCCCCGCGCCGGTCCCGCACAAGCCCGCGGGCTGCCCCCCCGAAGCGCA
>NZ_JARWRU010000104.1 GCF_029867845.1 Nocardia farcinica
TCTGATAACCGGCGGTGTTCGGGTAGACGAGCAGATCACCGGCCTCGGCGGGCCGGGGTAGCGGAATACGCCGCCAGCTCAGCATGTCCGACTCCAGACAGCTCCCCGCCCCGACGCAGGTCGGCGTCCGCGGCGCCAAGACCCGCCGTGCCGGTGCGGTCGACGCCGAGTCCGGCGGCGGCCTGCCCTACCGGCTGCTGACCGTGGACGGCACCAGCCTGAGCCTGTCCGAGCAGTGGTTCGGCAGCGAATACCTTCCCGACCCGCTGCTGTGGCCGCGACGCCCCGGCACGGATTCCGGCGCCGGCGCGCCGACGCCGACCAGCGTCGGGGCGGCGAGCTGTCTGGAGTCGGACATGCTGAGCTGGCGGCGTATTCCGCTACCCCGGCCCGCCGAGGCCGGTGATCTGCTCGTCTACCCGAACACCGCCGGTTATCAGATGGATTCCAACGAGTCCGGCTTCCACGAACTGCCGCTGCCGCCGAAGGTCGTGCTGCACGAGACCGACGGCGGCCGGATGCGCTGGGCTCTCGACGCCCGCTGAGCGGACCCGTCGGCCCGGACACCACACCCCCCACACCCCACTGTCTCGGTCACGCCCGCGCGCCGACCGGCCGCGCCGTGACCCGGTCCTGCCCGAGGAGAAAGCCATGCCGCTCGTCACGCGCGTGACCGACCTGATCGGCCGCACCCCGCTGTTCGAACTCGCCGCCACCGACACCGGCACCCGTCTGCTGCTCAAGCTCGAGCAGTTCAACCCGACCGGCGCGGCCAAGATCCGAATGGCCCGCGAGATGGTCCTCGACGCGGAGCGCCGCGGATTGCTGAAAGTTGGCGGACATATCATCGAGTCCACATCCGGCAACACCGGCCTCGGCCTGGCGGTGGTTGCCGCCGAACGCGGGTATCGCTTCACCGCCGTAGTCGATCACCACGCCTGTAAGGACAAATTGCGCGCGATGCGAGCCATGGGTGCCGAACTGGTCTTCGTCGCCGCCCACGGCGGCGCCAGACAGGCGCCCGCCGGCCGGGGGGGGCCGGGCGCGGCCCCGGCCGCCCCCCCCCGCCGCG
>NZ_JARWRU010000105.1 GCF_029867845.1 Nocardia farcinica
TCGGGCCCTCTTGTTTCTTTTTCGAGCGGGGGGGTGCGGCGGGGGCCGGGGGGGGGGGGGGGGGGGCGCCCGCCCGGCGGCAGCTCGGCCTGCGCCAGCGTCCAGCACACCGAGTCGAGCAACTGGACCAGCGCCTTCGCGGGCAGGGTGGCGTGGTGGTCGGCGATGCTGGTGAGCACGCTGAGCATGGCCCCGCGCAGCACCCGCACATCGTCGAGATCCAATTCCGGTCGCAGCGAACGCAATTCGGCGCCGAGCGCGTCCAGCACGGTGGACTGCTGCTCGGCCAGGATCCGCTGATCGGGCTCCTCGAGGTAGCGCACCTCCCAGCGCACCAGCGTGACCGTCGCGCGATTGTCGATGACCGCCTTGGCCACCGCGCGCACCACATGGCGCAGCCTGCGCTCCGGGGACCACTCGTGCGCCTCGTCCTGCAGCCGGACCGAATCGGTCATGGCCGTGCCCACCCGCAGCAGCTCTTCCCGGAACAGGGCGTACTTGCTGGGGAAATGGCGATACAGCGCGGCCGAACTGATGCCGAGGCCGGAGGCGATGTCCTCCATGCTCACGCCGTGATAGCCCAGCGCGCCGAAGGCGGCGGCCGAGGCGGCGGCGATCTGGGCCCGGCGGTTCTTCGGCCTGCGCCGGATCGGACGTGGTGCCGAGTCGCCGTCGACCGCTGGTCGCGCCGTGCGGCGGTTGTCGACACTCATGGACAACATCGTAACGATGCCGTTCCCGCCGGGATTTGCCCAGGTCGGTGCGGCGTCCATCGGGTCGGGTGCACGGGCTCGATCGGACGGGTCTGCCCGGCTCGATCGGCCGCAGGCTAGGTGCCCGGGCGGACGGCGGCGTACCAGTCCAGCAGGTCCGGGGCGTCGACCGCGCTGCGCTCCACCACGCGGCTCGGGTCGGCGCCCTGCAACAGCTTCTTGATCGGCACCTCCAGCTTCTTGCCGGTGCGGGTGTGCGGGATGCCGGGCGCGAGCAGGATCTCGTCGGGCACGTGCCGGGGCGAGACCTCGGTGCGGATGGTCTGCTCGATCCTGCCGACCAGCTCGTCGGTGAGTTCCGCGCCGGGGGCGAGCAGGACGAACAGCGGCATCCAGTAGCCGCCGTCGGGCTGCTCCACTCCGATCACCAGGGCCTCGGTGACCTCGGGCAGGCCCTCCACCGCCTGGTAGATGTCGGCGCTGCCCATGCGGATGCCGTGGCGGTTGAGAGTGGAGTCGGAGCGGCCGTGCACCACCACGCTGCCGTGGTCGGTGCGGGTGATCCAGTCGCCGTGCCGCCACACGCCGGGGAACATGTCGAAATAGGCGTCGTGATAACGCTTTCCGTCCTCGTCGCGCCAGAAGTGGACCGGCATGGAGGGCATGGGCGCGGTGATCACCAGCTCGCCGACCTCCCCACGCACCGACCTGCCCGCCTCGTCGTAGGAGTCCAGCGCCACACCGAGATAGGGCACCGACAGTTCGCCCGGCCACACCGGGACGGTGCGGGCCCAGCCGAGGAAGGCCGACACCACATCGGTGCCGCCGCTGATGGAGGCCACCGGCACCCCCACCTCGTCGCGCAGCCACAGCGCCGACGACGGCGGCAGCGCCGAGCCGGTGATGCCGACCAGGCGCAGTGCCGACAGGTCGTGCTCGGCGGCCGGATGCGCGCCCGCCTTGATGCAGGCGAGCACGTAGCCGGGGCTGGTGCCGAGCACGGTGGCCCGCACCTCGGCGGCCAGCCGCCACAGCCCGTCCGGCGCCGGGTGGGCGGGGCTGCCGTCGTAGCAGACGATGGTCGAGCCGACCAGCAGGCCCGCGACCTGGAAGTTCCACATCATCCAGCTCGGGCTGGTGTACCAGAAGAAGGTGTCCTCGCCACCGATGTCCGATTGCAGGGCAACGGCTTTCAGATGTTCGAGCACCACGCCGCCGTGGCCGTGCACGATGCCCTTGGGCAGGCCGGTGGTGCCGGAGGAGAACACGATCCACAGCGGGTGGTCGAAGGCGACCGGCTCCGGTCGCAGTTCGGGCGTGGACTCGCCGGGCGTGGCGGCCTCGGTCCACGGCGTCGTACCGGGCACGTCGACGCCGAGCCGGTGCACCACGACGGTCGAGCGCAGGGTGGGCAGGCCCGCGCGCAGGGCGGCGATGTCGGCGCTCTTGTCGTGCGCCCTGCCGCCGAAGCGGTAGCCGTCGGCGGTGATGAGCACCGTCGGCTCCAGCTGGCCCAGCCGGTCGAGGGCGGCCTTGGGGGAGTAGTCCTGACCGCAGGCGCTCCACACCGCGCCGATGCTCGCGGTCGCGAGGAAGGCGACGACGGCTTCGGGGATGTTGGGCAGGTAGCCGACGACGCGGTCGCCCGGCGTGACGCCCAGATCGCGCAGGGTCTGCGCCAGCGCGGCCGTGCGGCCGAGCAGTTCCGCCCAGGAGACCTCGCGCGGCGGCTCGTCCTCGGCGGCGGCCAGGATGGCCGGGCGGTCGGCGCGGGACTGGCGCAGCACCCGGTCGACGTAGTTCAGCCGGGTGCCGGGGAACCAGACCGCGCCGGGCATCCGGTCCTCGGCCAGCACCTCGCCCGGGAGGTCGCCGAGGTCGAAGTACTCCCAGACCGCCCGCCAGAAGCCGGGCAGGTCGCGCACCGACCACTGCCACAACCGCTGGTAGTCGCCCGGGTCGCCGTTCTCGGGCAGGTCGTAGCTGCCCCGCTCGGCGGCGAACCGGGCGAAGTGGGTGATGGTGGCCTCGGCGATGTCGTCGGCGGTCGGCGTCCACTGTGGTTGCATGGCGGTGCTCTCCTGTCGCCCGTGGTGCGTGGCCCGTGCTGCGGCGGTCGTGGTCATTCGCGTCCGGCGCGGCGCAGCAGTTTCCTGGCGTGCAGCAGGACCGGGCCGTCGACCATCCGGCCCTCGAAGGCGAACACGCCCCGGTGGTTCGGCACCTCGGCCAGCACCCGCCGCGCCCAGGAGATCTCCTCTTCCGAGGGCGCGTAGGCCGATCGGATCACCGCCACCTGGGAGGGGTGGATGGCGACCTTGATGTCGAAGCCGGAGGCCACCGCGTCCTCGGACTCGGCGCGCAGCCCGTCCGAATCGGAAATGTCCAGGTAGACCGCGTCCAGCGCGAGCTTGCCCGCCGCCTTCGCCGCGAGCAGGGTGGCCGCCCTGACGTGCACGGCAACATCGCGATAGGACCCGTCGGGACGCCTGCTGCTCGTGCCGCCGAGCCCTGCCACCAGATCCTCCGCGCCCCACATGACGCCGATGGCGTTGTCCGCGGCCGCCACCTCGGCCACCGCCAGCGCGCCCAGCGGCGACTCGACCAGGGCGACGACCTCGAAGCCCGCCAGGGCGGTGATCTGCGCGGCCGACTCGGCCTTGGGCAGCATCAACCTGCGGTAGCCGGTGGCGGCCAGTGCGCGCAGGTCGAGCGAGTGCTCGGCGGTGCCCGCCGCGTTCACCCGGATCACGGTGCGCTCGGGGTCCAGCGGCGTGAACACCAGCGCCTCGCGGGCGGCGGACTTGTCGCCGGGCGCGACCCCGTCCTCCAGGTCGAGGATCACCACGTCGGCCGCCGCGGCCGCCTTGGCGAACCGCTCGGGGCGGTCGGCCGGGCAGAACAGCCACGCCGGTCCCGGCAGCTCCCAGGTGCTCTCGGGCATCTACCGCTCCGTTCCCTGCCCGTCCGGGCGGAACCGGACCAAGGTCTTGCGGGTGGCCGTGGCGACCACCTCGCCGTGCTGATTGCGCGCGGTGTGCGCGAAGGTGACCACGCCCTCGCCGGGCCGCGACTTCGACGCGCGCTTGCCGATGACCACAGTCTCGGCGTACATGGTGTCGCCGTGGAACAGCGGCTTGGGGAAGGCGATCTCGGAGAACCCGAGGTTGGCCACGATGGTGCCCTGGGTGAGCTGCGCGACCGAGAGGCCGACCAGCGTGGACAGGGTGAACATCGAGTTCACCAGGCGCTTGTTGAACGGCGGCAGCGCGTCGCTGAACGCGGCGTCCAGATGCAGCGCCTGGGTGTTCATGGTGAGCGTGGTGAACAGGACGTTGTCGGCCTCGGTGATGGTGCGGCCTGGCCGGTGCTCGTAGACCACGTCGGTCTCGAACTCCTCGAAATACAGCCCGCGCTGCACCACCCGTCGCGGGGACGCGGGCGCGCCGGACCCGGGGATGTCGTTCTCGCTCACAGCCCCAGCTCCCGCCCGATCAGCATCAACTGCACCTCGGTCGTCCCTTCGCCGATCTCCAGGATCTTGCTGTCGCGGTAGTGCCTGGCGACAGCGTATTCGTTCATGAACCCGTTGCCGCCGAAGATCTGGGTGGCATCGCGGGCGTTGTCCATGGCCGCCTCGCTGGCGACCAGCTTCGCGATGGAGGCCTGCTTCTTGAACGGCTTGCCCGCGAGCATGAGCGCGGCCGCGTCGTAGTAGGCGGTGCGGGCGGCGTGGGCGCGCGCCTCCATCCGGGCGATCTTGAAGGCGACGGCCTGGTTGGCCGCGATCGGCCTGCCGAAGGCCAGCCGCTCCTTGGCGTAGCGGACGCTCTCGTCCACGCACCCCTGGGCGGCGCCGACCGACAGCGCGGCGATGGCGATACGGCCCTCGTCGAGGATGCGCAGGAAGTTGGCGTAGCCGCGGCCGCGCTCGCCGAGCAGGTTCTCCCTCGGCACCCGCACATCGGTGAAGGTCAGCGGGTGGGTGTCGGAGGCGTTCCAGCCGACCTTGTTGTAGGCGGGTTCGGCGACGAAACCGGGGGTGTCGGTGGGCACGAGGATGGTGGAGATCTCCTTGCGGCCCTCGATGCTGCCCGTGACCGCCGTGACCGTGACCAGGGTGGTGATGTCGGTGCCGGAGTTGGTGATGAACTGCTTGCGGCCGTTGATCACCCACTCGTCGCCGTCGAGCACCGCGGTGGTCCTGGTGCCGCCCGCGTCGCTGCCCGCGTCCGGCTCGGTCAGGCCGAAACCGGCCAGGGCCCGGCCGCTGGTGAGTTCGGGCAGCCAGCGCTGCTTCTGCTCCTCGTTGCCGAAGCGGTGGATCGGCATGGCGCCCAGCGAGACCCCGGCCTCCAGGGTGATCGCCACACTCTGGTCGACCTTGCCCAGCTCCTCCAACGCCAGGCACAGGGCGAAGTAGTCGCCGCCCATGCCGCCGTACTCCTCCGGGAAGGGCAGGCCGAACAGACCCATCTCGGCCATGCCCGCCACCACCTCGTAGGGGAAGGTGTGCGCGGCGTCGTGCTCGGCCGCCACCGGGGCCACCACCGTCTGCGCGAAATCCCGCACGGTCAGCGCGAGATCGCGGTACTCCTGCGGCAGGGTGCCGGTGGACAGGAAGTCGGTCATGCGGAAAGTCCTTCTCGCTCGGCGGGATCGGATGCGGCGGAGCCAGCTGGGGCGGGATCGGCGGTGCCCGTCTCGGGGTCGGGGGCGGTGACGACCCGGGCGAGCAACTCGTCCAGCCGCACCTGGGCGCCCGCGGCGACCAGCACCTCCACCACGCCGTCGACCGGGGCGGTGAGCGTGTGCTCCATCTTCATGGCCTCCACCACGACCACCGGGGCGCCCGCGGCGACCGCCGTGCCGGAGGCGACCGGCGTGGCAAGCACCGAACCCGGCATGGGGCTGCGGATCTCCGCGTCGCCGACATGGGCGGCGGCGCCGCGCACCGACACCTCGGGCACCGCGCGCAGCGTGCGCACGCCCTCGGGGCCGGCGACCCACAGGGTGTCGCCCTGCTCGGCCACGCGGTAGGTGCGGCGCAGGCCGTCGATCGTGAGCGCGAGCACGCCGCGGGCGCCGCCGGAGCTGCCCGCGTCGCGGACGGGAGGCGGCCCTGCCGGCTCGAATTCGGCGCGCACCTCGCGGCTCGCGCCGTCGCCGATGCGGACGGTGGCCGCCTCGGGCACGCCGGTCAGGTACACGTGCTCCACGCGTTCGCCCGCGGCCAGCCGGATCGGGGTCGGCGCGTGCGCGCCCACCCGCCAGCCGGGCGGCACGTCCCACAGCGAGTGCGCCCCTGCCCCGGCCGTGGGGCGGGGTTCGCGGCGCCGCCAGTGGTAGGCGGGGGGCCCCCCCCCGCCGGGGGGGGGGGGGGGGGGGGGGGGGGGCAGGGCCCCCCCGCCCCGCCCCCCCCCGCGGGGGGG
>NZ_JARWRU010000106.1 GCF_029867845.1 Nocardia farcinica
TACCCCGGCGCCCGCCCGCCCTGCGTCATCGCGGCGGTCGGCTGGTGCGGCATGGCGGGCCCGCCGGTCATGGCGGCGCCGTTCACGCCCGCACCGGTCATCGCGTGCGTGGCGCCGGTCATCTGGCCCTGCCCGGCCTGCGGGTAGGGCGCGCCGGTCATCGGGGTGCCGATGGGCTGCGCGCCGGTCATCGGGTTCACCATCGGGTGCTGGCCCGAGGAGACCGGATACTGCGGCCCGGTGCCCTGGTGCGCCGGGGTCACCGGAAGCGCGGGCGAGCTCTGCCCGCTCAGCGCGGCCTGGGCCGCGGCGGCGAACTCCGCGCAGGAGGCGAACCGGTCCTCTGGGCGCTTGGCCATCGCCTTGGCCAGCACCGCGTCGAGCACCTGGGGCAGGCCGGGGCGCACGCTGCTCAGCGCGGGCGGCGGGTTCTGCAGGTGGCCCTGGATGACCTGGGCCGGGTTGGTCGCCGCGAACGGGCCGTTGCCGGTGAACAGCCAGAACAGCGCGCACGCCAGCGAGTACTGGTCGCTGCGGCCGTCCAGGCTCGCGCCGGTCAGCTGCTCGGGCGAGGCGTAGGCCAGGGTGGCGGTGAAGGTGCCGGTCTGGGTGAGATGCCCGGTGTCGTCGCGCAGGCGGGCGATGCCGAAGTCAGTGAGATACACGCGCTCGCCGCGGCCACCGGTGGAACGGGCGAGCAGGATGTTGGCCGGCTTCACGTCACGGTGCAGCACGCCCATGCTGTGCGCGTAGTCCAGCGCGTCGGCGGTCTCCTTGATGATCTGCACCGCGCGTTCCGGCGGCAGCGTCGCGGGGTCCACCGAGGCGGCGTCTACGCCGTCGATGTACTGCATCGAGATCCACAACTGCTCGTCCTCGACGCCGCGGTCGTAGACGGTGACGATGTTGGGGTGATCGAGCCGGGCGACCAGATCCGCCTCCCTCTCGAACCGCGCCCTCACCTCCTTGTCGTCGAACATCTCCCGATTCAGCAGCTTGAGCGCTGTCATCCTCGGCAGACGCGGATGTTTCGCCAGGTAGACCGATCCCATGCCACCGCGGCCGAGTTGCCGCTCGATGACATAGCCGGCGAAGACCTCACCGCTGGCCAGCATGTCTGCTCCAATTCCCGCCCGCACCGGGACCCACCGGGAGGCGTCAAGCATGAGAAATCATCGAAACCATAGCAGTCGGCGCATGGGCCGGACGCCATGGAAACGTCAGGGCGGAGGGCGTCCTTCGCCGTCCGCGGAGCCGCTTGCTCCGCCGTTGCCCGCGGCAGCGGGCGTGGCGGGCCGGACCGGGTCCGGCAACGCGATCACGATCGGGCGCGGGGTGCGCCGGCTCGCCCGCGACGAGGAGCCCGGGGCGGGCCGCCCGGCGG
>NZ_JARWRU010000107.1 GCF_029867845.1 Nocardia farcinica
CCGGGGACGCCCCGCCCGGCCCCGCGCGGGCCCCGGACGCCCGCTAGCCAGTCGACGACGAAGGCGGGCACCTCCCGGTTCTTGGCGCGGCCCAGCAGGCCGGCCGCCTGGGCGGCGTCGGCCTGCTGGTCGGCCAACCGCGGCATGCTGCCCGCCAGCGGCCGTAGCGTGACGGTCTCGCCCCGCCTGGCCACCAGCAGCTCCGGCGTCGCCCCGATCAGCGCGGCCCCGGTCCGCCCGGACGGGCTCAGATCCACCGCGAACACCCCGGCCCCCGGATGCCGGGCGGCCAGCCGCGCCGCCACCGCCTCCGGCGTGATCTCGGCATCGGCCTCGGCGAGCACCGAGCGCGCCGCCACCACCTTGCGCAGCCCGGTCTCGGGGTCCTCCAGCTGTTCGACCAGCTTGCGCACCCTGGTCAGATGCTCGTCCGCGCCGGGCAGCTCGCTGACCACCCGCACCGGCGGCAGCTCGGCCATCGGCGGCTGCCACCGGCCCGGCGTGCGCGACCACTGCCCCGGCAGCACCAGCGCGGCCGGATGCCGCGGGTCGAAGGGCAGCGCGCCCACCACGATCTCCGCGTCCGGGCCGCGCAGCGCCGCCCTGGCCGCGGTCACCGAATCGAAGGCCGCGCGCACCCCGGACGCGCGCAGGACGCCGTCGGGGCGGGCGAGCAGGAACTCAGACATGATGTCCCGACGATAGCCGCGCCCCCGGCACGGCGGGGTGGTGTCGTGACCGAACCCACCGCGGCTCCGGCGCGCCCGCGACCTCGCCGATCAGCTCCCCGTGCGCGGCTGTCGCGACGCCCAGGCCGGTGTCCAGGTGTGCCCGGCCACCGGGGGCCTGGTGCGCGCGAGATGGCCGAGCAGCGCGGCCAGCGTGGGATGCGGATCGTCGGCGCGGAACACCAGCGCGTGCGGGTAGACCGGAGCCGGGTCGGTGATCGGGACGCGGCGCAGGTCGTGCCCGGCGGGCCACAGGTGCAGATCGCCCGCGCCGACGAGGGTGGCCAGCGTCGGGTCGGCCGCCAGCGCGTCCATGAGCGCGTCGCTGCCGAAGTTCGGGCCCGCGGCGTCGATGCGCAGACCGAATGCCGTGGCGAGGTCGTCGTAGAAGGCCGACCACTCGGTGCCCGCGCGAAGCCCGGGAATCCAGAGCCGGTGCCCGCGGAGCTGGTCGGGCCGCACCGAACGTGCCCGCGCGAGGGCGTGTTCCGGTCCGGCCAGCAGCTGCAGCGGGTCGTCGAGCACCCGGACCGCGGTGACCCCTTCGGCGAGATCCCCTGGCGCGACGGCGCGGAAGGTGGCGTCGATCTCCCCGGCCGCCACCGCCTCGACCGCCCGCGCCGTGTTCGCATCCGGCAGGGTCACCACCTCGAGCCGGGCGCCGGGGTGCGCGCCGAAGAACTCGCGCAGCGCGAGCGCGCAGGAGAAGCGGCGGTTGAGCACGTCCACGCGCAGCGCCCGTCCGCCCGGTCGCACCGCGGCCGCCGCCCGCTCCACCGCCTTCAGCACGGCGCGGGCGTGCGGCAGGAAGGCGGAACCGTCGGCGCTGAGCACGGCCCCGCGCGGGTTCCTGGCGAACAACGCGACACCGAGGTCGCGTTCGAGTCCGGCGACCCGTTTCGACACCGCCTGCTGGGTGAGGCCGAGCTCGTCCGCCGCCGTCTGGAACCGCCCGTGCTCGGCGACGGTCACGAAGGTGCGCACGGCCTCGAAGTCCACGGGCGGATCCTACGAGCGCACAACATCGTGTTGTGGCGCGCCGAGCGACCGGTTGTTGGAACCGCCACCGGGGTGGGCGGTGTACTCCTCGCGCCTCCCGGCGGTCACCCGATCGCGCGAGGCGCCGGCCGGAATCGGCCGACCGGCCGGAGTGGACGACAGGACGAATGCGGATGCGGATGTGGATGCGCGGTCACACCACGACACGGCTCGGTCCCGCCTTCGGATGGCTGTGGTCGGCCTACGCGGCCTCCGCCCTCGGCGCCGCCCTCGGTTTCGGGGCGTTCCCGCTGATCGCCGTCGCGGTGCTCGGGGCTGGTCCGGCCGGGGTGTCGGCGCTGGCGGCCGCGGCGACGGCGGTGGGCGCGCTGTCGGCCCTGCCGCTCGGGCCGTGGGTGGAGACGCACCGCAAGCGGCCGGTCATGATCGGCGCCGACCTGCTGCGCTGCCTCGCTCTGCTCACCATTCCGATCGCCCACCTCCTCGGTCTGCTGAGCTATGCCCACCTGCTGGTCGTCGCGGTGTGCGCGGCGGCGGCGAACATCGCGTTCACCGCGGCGAGCGGCGCCTATCTGCGGCAGCTCGTCCCGCCCGGCGACCTGCTGGTGGCCAACAGCAGGTTCGAATCGACCACCTGGACCACCACCGCCGTCGGTCCGGCCCTCGGTGGCGCGGCGGTCGGGCTCTTCGGTCCGGTCGTCACCGTGCTCGCGAACGCCGCCGGCCTGCTGCTGTCGGCCCTCGGCCTCACCGCCATCCGGCGACCGGAGGAACAGCCGCCCTACCGACGGACCCGGTGGCGGGTATCGGACCTCACGTGGGGCAAGCGCCGCGTCGCCGCCGATCCCCGCCTGCACGCGCTGTTCCGCAATGCCGTGGTGTTCAACGCCCTGCTGCTGGCGACCGAGCCGCTGGCGGCGGTGCTGTTGCTCGGCGAACTCGGCTGGGCGCCCTGGCAGTACGGCGTGGCCTTCGGCCTGCCCTGCCTCGGCGGTCTGGTCGGGGCGCAGCTGACCCGCCGGTTGCGCGATCGTTTCGGTCATCGCCGTCTGCTGCACGGCACCGGCGTGCTGCGCGCCCTGCCGCCGATCACCCTCGCCCTGGTGCCCCCTGGGCCCGCGGGCGTCGTGCTGGTGCTGGTCGCTCAGTTCGCACTCCTCACCTGCGTGGGCATGTTCGTCCCGCTGCTGGCCACCGAACGCCTGCGTCGCGTCTGCGCCGACAGCGTCGCCCGGGTGCTGGTGTGGTGGACCGTCGCGGGCAGGCTCGCCGTCGCCGCCACGACCGCGCTGTGGGGTGTGCTCGGCGTGCTCGCCGGTCCGCGCGTCGCCATCGCGCTCGCGGGCCTGCTGCTGCTGGCGACGCCGCTGCTGTTGCCCGGCGGTCGCCGCGGCTACTTCCGGCCGGGCGGGACCAGCAGCACCGGCCGGTGACAGTGCCGCAGCACCGCGTCGGCGACGCTGCTGTGCAGCAGCGCCCTGATGCCGGTCGCGCCGCGGGTGCCCGCAACGATGATGTCGACGTCGAGCTCGTCGGCGACCTCGACGATGGCGTTCCTGATCGTCGAGGTGCACTCGACGGTGCGGGCCTCGGCGGCGAAGCCCGCCAGTTTCGCCAGCCGCACGCCCTCGGTGTTGACCGCGCGGGCGTCGACGTAGGCCACGTCCTCGATCTCCTCCTCGGGCACCCAGTCCGGCTGCACCACACCCGAGAGCCCGGACAGACGGGCGGCCTGCAGGACCATCGGCTCCCAGGCGGTGAGCACGACGGCGCGCTCGGCGGACAGGAAACGCCCGGCGTATTCGATTGCGCGCTTGGCGTTCTCGGAACCGTCGTAGGCGATGAGCATCAGATCGCAGGTCACCGGTAGACCTCCTGCCTGGAGTCCTGCTGTCAGGCTACTCCCGGGCGGACCGCGCGGACGGCCCCGACGCGCGCCCGCCCGCGCGGGCGGTCGGCGCGCGCACTAC
>NZ_JARWRU010000108.1 GCF_029867845.1 Nocardia farcinica
ACCGCCATGCTGCGCGCCTACCTCACCGGCGGCGCGCCCTCGGCCTGAGAGCGGCCGAGCAGGCACGGCCGCCGTCGCCCGAGGCCGACCACGGCTGGTCGTCGCCGTGGGGTCGCCCGGTAGCGTGAACCGCATGCCGACCGACGCCGCCGACTCCACCGACCGCAGGCCAACGGACGATCCCGCCGCCCGGCGCGGCGCCGACGGGGAGGCCGCGAAAGCGCGGGCCACCGCGAAATTCCGCGGCCCGATCCTGTTCCGCCGCGACCGCAAGCCGGGCATCCGCACCGCCGACCGGAATCTGCTCGACACCAGAGGCGACGCGGACTGGGTGCACTCCGACCCCTGGCGGGTGCTGCGCATTCAGGCCGAATTCGTCGAGGGCTTCGGCGCGCTGGCCGAGGTGCCCCGCGCGGTCACGGTCTTCGGTTCGGCCCGCACACCGGTCGACCACCCCGAGTACGAGGCCGGCTACGCCATCGGCGCCGCGCTGGCCAGGGCCGGTCTCGCGGTCATCACCGGCGGCGGCCCCGGCGCCATGGAGGCCGCCAACCGGGGGGCGAGCGAGGCGGGCGGCTATTCGATCGGTCTCGGCATCGAGCTGCCCTTCGAGCAGAGCCTCAACGACTGGGTCGACCTCGGCATCAACTTCCGCTACTTCTTCGTGCGCAAGACGATGTTCGTCAAGTACTCCGAGGCATTCGTCTGCCTGCCCGGCGGATTCGGCACCCTCGACGAGCTGTTCGAAGCGCTGACCCTGGTGCAGACCGGCAAGATCACCCGGTTCCCGATCATCCTGTTCGGCCGGTCCTACTGGTCGGGCCTGGTCGACTGGATCCGTGCCTCGCTGGAGGGCTCGGGCAAGATCTCACCGGGCGACCTGGACCTGCTGTACGTGACCGACGATGTCGAGGAGGTGGTCGAGATCATCGCCCGCGCCGCCGATTCCCGCGCGGACCTGGAGACCTACGGCACGGAGGACCTCTGGTGAGCGAGCGCTTCGCCGTCTGCGTCTACTGCTCGTCGAGCACCACCGATCCCGAACTGCTGAATCTCGCCGCCCGCGTCGGCACCGAGATCGCCCGCCGCGGCTGGCAACTGGTCTCCGGCGGCGGCCACGTCTCCATGATGGGCGCGGTAGCGCCCCCGGGCCGGGGGGGGGGGGGGGGGACGATAGGGGTGAAACCGTAGCACCGGGTGGACCGGGGGGAGGGCGGCACCGCCGCCGCTCGGGCCGGGAGGTCCCGGCGGGCCCGGTACCGGCACAGCGACAGCGCCCGTGCCGGGGGCAGGCACCACATGGCGGAACCCGAATCCCGACCTGCGCAGACCCGTTGCCCTTCCAGCCACAGGATCGGCTCACTGTCGGGGTAGTCCAGCCAGAGCTCGGCGGTAGCTCGGAGGGGGAC
>NZ_JARWRU010000109.1 GCF_029867845.1 Nocardia farcinica
GATTCGGGGAGCGCGACGACGACTGTCTGTTCTGTCGTCACGTGATCTGTTTCTCCGGGGCTGCGGGGGGTCAGGACTTCAGGCTGGTGAGCAGTTTGCGGGTGCGGGGCGCGTCGTCGCCGTTGTCGTAGACGATGCCGACGAATTCGGTGGCGCCCGCGTCGAAGACGCCGCGGATGCGTTCGGCGACCTGGTCTTCGGTGCCGATGATGGCCATGTCGGCGGGGCCTGCGACGCCTTCGCGGTCCATCATGGCGCGGTAGGAGGGCAGGGTGCCGTACATCTTGAAGACTTTGCCCGCGCGTTCGCGGGCGGTGTCGGGGTTGTCGGTGACCTGGACGGGCAGGGCGCAGACGATGCGGGGGGCCGGCCTGCCTGCGGCGGTGGCGGCGGTGGTGATGGTGGGGGCGATGTGGTCGCGGATGGTGGTGGGGCCGGTCATCCAGAGGATGGTGCCGTCGGTGGCGCGGCCGGCGAGTTTGAGCATCTGTTCGCCGAGGGCGGCGACGAGGACGGGGACGCGCTCCTCGCCGGGGACGGTGAGGGCGAGGTTGGCGGTGACGGTCTCGCCCGTGTAGGAGACCGGGTTGCCCTCGAGCAGCGGGGTGAGCACCTCGAGGTATTCGCGCATGTGCCGGACGGGTCGGGAGAAGTCGTAGCCGAACATGTTCTCGATGACGATCTTGTGCGACAGGCCGATGCCGAGGGTGAGCCTGCCGGGCCCGACGGCGAGGGCGGTGCTGCGCGCCTGCTGGGCGAGTGCGCCGGGGTGGCGCGGGTAGGTGGGGACGACGGCGGTGCCGATGGGGATCTCGGGGACGCGGCTGCCCGCGACGGCGAGGGCGGTGAGCGCGTCGAGGCCGAAGACGTGCGGCAGCCAGGCCGAGTCGAACCCTTCGTCGGCGGCGCGGCGCAGTTCGTCGGTGAACAGGCGCAGGCTGTCGGGGCCGGGGTGTTCGTTCAGCAGGATTCCGATCCGCACGGCGTCTCCTTTTCGTGTCCCGGGGGACTGTGATCTTGTTCTCTGCGCAGCCTACGCGGGGAGGCTGGTGTGGCGCACCGGTCGTGGTGGGCGAGGTGGGGTGGTCGCTGGTCAGGAGTCGGCGCCGGCCCGTGGTTGCTGGTCGATGGTGGTGATCTCTTCGGTGGCCTGCCGGTAGGCGTCGGCGGCGCGGGTGAAGTAGTCGAAGAGCAGGGCGCGCTGGTCGGGGCTGTAGCTGTCGATGATGTCGGCGATGCGGCGGCGGGCGGGGGTGAGTGTTTCGTCGAGACCTGCGGGGCGGTCGAGGGGTTCGACGATGACTTTGCGGCGGTCGGCGGGGTCGGGGGCGCGGCGGACGTAGCCGGCCTGTTCGAGGCGGTCGACGAGCCGGGTGGTGGGGCCGGTGGTGAGGCCGGTGCGTGTGCCGAGTTCGCCGGGTGTCATGGGTCCGGTGAGTTCGAGGATGTTGAGCGCGTAGAGGTCGGTGGCGCCGAGTCCGACGGCTCTGGCGCCTGCTTGGGCGTGCAGCACGATCGAGCTTAGGTAGCGGCGGAAGGTCTGTCCCGGGTCGTCGGGTGTGGGTTGCGTTGACATGTTTTCACCCTTCTCCTAATCTCTTCCTAAACGAAGAGAAATCGTTTAAGAAGATAGTTCGTTGAAGCAGAGAATAGCATGCGAAGGGGTACGACCATGCCTGACACCATCGACACCGCCACCCCGGCGCCACCTCGGCGCCGCCGCGTCGGAAAGGCACTGGCGGTCACCGCGCTCGCGCTCGGCGTCACGGCCGCCGGAACGTACATGTGGCTCGACCGGACCTCCGACGTGCGCGCGACCGGCGTCCCGGACTGCGCGGGCCTCATCGCCGACGGCGGCAGCGCCGAGGATCTGCGGGCCGTCTGCGCGACCATCGACGCCATGACCGCGGCCTGGGCTCGCCACGACGCCGACGCCTACGGCGCGACCTTCACCGAGAACGCCACGTACACGACCTTTCTCGGCACCCACTATGTCGGTCGCCGCGACATCACCGAGGCGCACCGCGCCCTGTTCGCCGGCTTTCTCGAGGGCACCGAACTGGCCGACTCCTATCTCGGCGCGCGGTTCTACGGCGGCGACGTAGCGATCGTCACCAGTCGTGGCGACCGCTACGACGGCGACCGGCCCGCCGAACTGTCCAAGACCCAGACCTACACCGTGGTCAGGGAGGCCGACGGTGTGTGGCGGATCGCGAGTTTCCACAACACCCAGCGGCAACGGGTCTTCGAACGCCTGTCCTTCCTGC
>NZ_JARWRU010000110.1 GCF_029867845.1 Nocardia farcinica
CCCCGCCGGTTTGCGGGGCCCCCGCCCCCGGGGGGGCCCCGGGGCGTGGGGCGGGGGGCCCGGTTCGTGGTCCCGATGCGGACTACGGCTCGGTGCGAGCCGGAGTCAGAAGTCCCAGTCCTCGTCCTCGGTGTTGACGGCCTTGCCGATGACGTAGCTCGAGCCCGACCCGGAGAAGAAGTCGTGGTTCTCGTCGGCATTGGGCGACAGCGCCGACAGGATGGCCGGGTTGACCAGGGTCTCGTCGGCCGGGAACAGGCCCTCGTAGCCGAGGTTCATCAGGGCCTTGTTGGCGTTGTAGCGCAGGAAGGTCTTGACGTCCTCGGTCAGGCCGACCTCGTCGTAGAGATCCTGGGTGTACTCGACCTCGTTCTCGTAGAGCTCGTAGAGCAGCTCGAAGGTGTAGTTCTTCAGCTCCTCGCGCTCGGCCTCGCCGACCAACTCCAGACCGCGCTGGTACTTGTAGCCGATGTAGTAGCCGTGCACCGCCTCGTCGCGGATGATCAGCCGGATCATGTCGGCGGTGTTGGTCAGCTTCGCGCGCGAGGACCAGTGCATCGGCAGGTAGAAGCCGGAGTAGAACAGGAAGCTCTCCAGCAGGGTGGAGGCCACCTTGCGCTTGAGCGGGTCGTCGCCCTTGTAGTAGTCGAGGACGATCTCGGCCTTGCGCTGCAGATTGCGGTTCTCCTCCGACCAGCGGAAGGCCTCGTCGATCTCCTTGGTCGAGCACAGGGTGGAGAAGATCGCGCTGTAGCTCTTGGCGTGCACCGACTCCATGAACGCGATGTTGGTGAGCACCGCCTCCTCGTGCGGGGTCAGCGCGTCGGGGATCAGGCTCACCGCGCCGACCGTGCCCTGGATGGTGTCCAGCAGCGTCAGGCCGGTGAACACCCGCATGGTGAGCTGCTTCTCCTCGGGGGTCAGGGTGGCCCACGACTGGATGTCGTTGGACACCGGGACCTTCTCCGGCAGCCAGAAGTTGCCGGTCAGCCGATCCCAGACCTCGGCATCCTTCTCGTCGGGCACCCGATTCCAGTTGATGGCCGACACCCGATCGATCAGTTTCATGCTGCCTCCACACCCTTTCCCGAACACTTCGGCATACCGGATCGCCACTGCGCGAGCCCGCCGCCGGCGCGGCGTTTCCCTCGCCTCAGACACTACTCGTTGTGGCGGGAAGTTCCGAATAACACAAGACCTTGTGTCTTGGTGCACAAGGACATCGGTGGTCCCGGCGGCGCGGCGGCCCCGGGACACGGCACCCATTGTGCGTCACGCACACCCTCGCCCTCGCATCCGGTCACCCGGGCCCCCACCCACCCCACCCGATCGATCGCTCAACGTTTGCCACAACTGCCGAGGCGAGGTCGGCCACCACCCGGCGCTCGCCGCGGGCCGAAGTCTCAGATGCCCAGGACGAGCTTGGCGGTGGTGAAGTAGATGATCAAGCCGGTCGCGTCGACCAGCGTGGTGACCATGGGGGCGGACACCACGGCCGGGTCGATGCGCAGCTTCTTGGCCAGCAGGGGCATGGTGCCGCCGATGGTGGTGGCCCAGGCGCAGATGAACACCAGGGTGATGGCCACGACCAGGGCGATGCGGGGGTCGACGAACAGGGCGGCGATGGCGAGGCCGAGGGTGGCGAGCATGGAGCCGAGGACGAGGCCGACGCGGCATTCGCGCCAGATCACCGAGATCAGGTCGGAGCCGCGGACCTCGCCGACGGCCACGGCGCGCACACAGGCGGTGGCGGCCTGAGCGCCCGCGTTGCCGCCCGCGCCGATCAGCAGCGGGATGAACAGCGCCAGTTGGGCGGCCTGTTCGAGGGTGCCCTCGAAGAAGCCGGTGACGCTGACGGTCAGGGTCGCGGCGAACAGCAGCAGCGTCAGCCACAGCGCCCGATAGCGGGCCAGCTGGAAGACGCCCGCGGCCATGTAGTGGCCCTCCCACGGCGAGGCGCCCGCCTGACGGGCGACGTCCTCGCTGTCGGCGGCCTCGATGACCTCCACCGCGTCGTCGATGGTCAGCAGGCCGAGCAGGCGGCCCTCGCTGTCGACCACCGGCAGGTTGATGTCGTTGGTCTCGCGCATCAGCCTGGCCGCCTTCTCGGCGGAGTCGGTGGCGCGGGCGAAGGCGGGCTCGGTGACGACCAGCTCGGAGACCGCGGTGTCGGGCCGGGCGAGCACGAGTTCGCGCAGCTCGACGATGCCGGTCAGGCGCCTGCCGGAGTCGATCACCGGCAGGGTGTAGACGGTCTCGGCCTGCGCGCCCTGCGCGCGCACCACGGCCAGCGCCTCGGCCACGGTCACGTCGGCGGGCAGCGCCACCACCTCGGGGGTCATGTACTGGCCCGCCGAGCCCTCCGGGTAGCCGAGCAGACCGGCGGTCATGCGGCGTTCGCGCGGGCTCAGCCCGGCCAGCACCTTCTGCGCCACGGTGGCGGGGGCCTCGCGCAGCATGCGGGCACGGACGTCCGGGGCCATACCCTCGACCAGGTCGCGGAAGCTCTGGTCGCGCAGGCCCTGCAGGATCTGCTGCTGGTCGACCGGCTCCAGTTCCTCGAACACCGCCAGCGCGCGGTCCTTGTCCAGCAGCCGGAAGGCCACCCCGGCCTGCACGGCGTCCATGCGGGCCAGCTCGTCGGCGATCCGGTGCGGCGGATGCTCGTCGAGCCAGCGGACCACCGCGTCGACCCGGTTCTCGGCGACGAATTCCGCCAGCGAGCCCGCTGGCTCGACATGGCCGTCGGCCGAGCCAGGATGCGCACCGGTCAGGTCGGGATGCGCGCCCTCGTGACGGGCATCGGCGCGGTCGGGACGGATTCGGTCGGGACGGATATCGATGAGGTCGATCTGCGACATGGCGAAGTCCTCGGCACAGCAAGGCATACACCGATGTGGCGACAGTGCTCACGGACGGCGATGCGGGCGGGAGTGAATGATGCGCGAATTCACACCGCGTGGCGCTCGCCCGTGTCGCGGAGGACGCCCGGAAGTCTCGGGAACCGGAAGCGTCTAGGAATGCGAAGGGGCGGCGCCGCGCGGCCTTCGACTGGGGGGTTCGCTACGCACAGCAATCCACCTCCTGGTCTCGTGCCGCAGGGCGACGGCGCGGATCGTCCATGATGCGCGCTGCGTTCGCCGTGCCTTCGGAATTGATCGGACGCGAATGCGTCCACCAGGCAGGTTACCTTGCCCGGAACCGATTTTCACACCGGGGTGGCCGAGGGGGAGACCCAGCTCACAGAACCGGGCGGCATCGCTGACGGAACCGGGCAGGACGCCGGAACCGGGCACGACGCCCATGGACCCGGCCACCACTCGCACCGACCGTTCAGGACCACGCACCGGTCTTGCGCCACGGGTCGGGCGTCGGCACGGTGTCGCGGCTGCGCAGCATCATCCGTTCCAGCACTGCCATGCGCTTACGCTGGGCGGCGATCTCGTGCAGCGCGGCGTTCACCGTCTCCTGGGCGCCGCCTGCGGTGCCGAGCAGGGTCGCGGCGATCGCCAGCGCCACATCGTCGACTTCGATCGATACCCGGGACATCGCCCACCTCCGTATTGTGCTCCCCACCGCAGTATGCCCGGGCACGAGAATTCCACGCGCGTGGAACAGAAGGGTTGTCCACCGCCGACAGGGTGCCCGAGAGTGGGTTCGACCGTGTCCGCCGTTGGCCGGTCGAGACCACGAAGGAGAATCAGGTGCGCTTCGGATTGTTCGTCCCCCAGGGATGGCGACTGGATCTGGTGGGGATCGATGTCGAGCAGCAGTGGGATGTGATGCGCGGGCTGGCTCGACGGGCCGACGAGCACCCCGAATGGGAGTCGATCTGGGTCTACGACCACTTCCACACCATTCCGCAGCCCACCCAGGAGGCCACGCACGAGGCGTGGACGTTGATGGCGGCCTTCGCGGCCTCCACCGAGCGGGTGCGCCTCGGCCAGATGTGTACCGCGATCAGCTACCGCAATCCCGTCTACCTGGCCAAGGTGGCCGCAACCACCGACATCATCTCCGGCGGTCGCGTGGAGATGGGCATCGGCGGCGGCTGGTACGAACACGAGTGGCGCGCCTACGGTTACGGCTTCCCGTCCGCGGGCGAGCGGCTACGCCGCCTGGACGAGGGCGTGCAGATCTTCAAACAGGCCTGGACCAAGGGCGAGGCCAGCCTGGACGGCAAGCACTATCAGGTCGACGGCGCGATCGTGCGCCCACTGCCGCTACAGGACGGCGGCATCCCGCTGTGGATCGCCGGCGGCGGCGAGAAGGTGACGCTGCGCATCGCCGCGAAATACGCCGACTACACCAACTTCACCGGTGAGCTGGAGGAGTTCACCCGCAAGTCGGAGATCCTGCGCGGCCACTGCGCCGACGCGGGCACCGATTTCGACCGGATCGTCCGCTCCTCCAACATCAACGCCATCATCGGCCGCGACGAGGCCGAGGTCGCCGAACGCATCGCCGCCTGGCGCGAGCGGATCACCCCGGTGATCGGCGAGCGGGAAGCGGAGGCGTTCCAGCAGCGGCTGTTCACCGGAGGCGCGGCGGTCGGCACGCCCGAGCAGGTCGTGGAGCGGCTGACGAAGCTGAAGGAACAGGGGCTCGGCTACACGATCGTGAACTTCCCCGAGTCGGCCTACGACACGTCGGGGATCGAACTGTTCGAGAGCGAGATCATTCCCGCCCTGCGCTGAATCGTTCCCGCCCTGGGCCGAATCGCTCCGCCCGCACTGAATCGCTCCCGACCTGGGCCGAATCACAGAGGCGGGGGGGGGGGGGGGGG
>NZ_JARWRU010000111.1 GCF_029867845.1 Nocardia farcinica
TCACACCTGTTTCGTCACTGTCGGTTCCGACCCTCCGCTGAGCGTTAGGCGACTCCTCTCATGACCGATCTGCAAACAACCCCCGTGCCCGGCCGTGAGCCCGAGCCGATCCGGCTGGACGTCACCGGCGCCGACATCATCGGCGAAGCCGTCGCGTTGCGTGAGCGCGGGCCGCTGGTCCGGGTGCTGCTGCCCGGCGACATCCCCGCGTGGGCGGTCACCGATGCCGAGGTGATCAAGCAGCTGTTCACCGACTGGCGGGTGTCCAAGGACGCCCATCGACACTGGCCCGCCTTCATCGCCGGGGGAGTGCCCGCGGATTGGCCGCAGATCGCGTGGGTGTCGGTGCGCAATATGTTCACCGCCTACGGCAAAGAGCACCACCGGCTGCGCAGACTCGTCGGCCCCGCTTTCAGCGCTCGCCGCGTCGCCGCGTTGCGTCCGGAGATCAGGATGATCATCCGCAGGCTGCTCGACGATCTCGCCGCCCGGCCCGACGGGGCGGTGATCGACCTGCGCGAGGACTACGCCACCCAGGTGCCCTTGCGGGTGATCTCCGCCCTGATGGGAGTCCCCGCCGAGCTGCGACCGCGACTGCGGGTGTGTGTCGAGGAGATCTTCTCCACCAGTCCGACGCGGGACCCGCGGACCACCTTCACCGAGCTGGTCGACACCCTGACGCAGTTGGTGGCGCGTCGTCGCGTCGAGCCCGGGGCGGATATGACCAGCCTGCTCATCAGCCACCGGGACGAGCAGGCGGATCGGCTCAGCGAAGAAGAGCTTGTTCACACGCTGTTGCTGGTGATCAGCGCCGGGTACGAGACGACCGTCAATCTGATCGATCGGGCCGTCTGCCAGCTGTTGACCCGGCCCGAGCTGCTGGCTCGATTGCGGGTCGGCGCCGTGACGTGGTCGCAGCTGATCGAGGAGTGCTTGCGGTATGCGCCGCCGGTGCCGAATTTGCCGCTGCGCTATGCGGTTACCGATATCGAGATCGTGGGCAGGCGGATCGAAGCCGGTGAGGCGATTCTCGCTTGCTTCGCCGCCGCGAATCGTAATCCGCGGCTGCACGGGCCGGAGCCCGATGTGTTCGATCCGGCTCGGGCGAACAAGGAGCATCTGTCGTTCGGGTATGGGCCGCACTACTGCCTCGGGGCGGCCCTGGCGCGGATGGAGGCGATCGAAGCGCTGCCCGCGTTGTTCGGGCGGTTTCCCGATCTGACGCTCGCTGTCGAGCCGGGGGAGTTGCGGCCGCTGCCCAGTTTCGTGTCGTACGGGCACCAGGCGCTGCCTGCGTATCTGGACCGGCCGCGCGACTTCGGGTACGGCCATGGGCGCTGACATTCCGCCGACCTGTGCCGTCGTCCCGCTCACGCAGGCACCCAGCATTCGCACCACCGCCGACGAGCGCCGTCACGACAACCCGCGCTGGCCCACGCGTTCGCCTCGGGATGCCGAGAACGCGCTGCTGGTCCATGGGGGCTGTGCGTGGCACTGCTCCACCAAGGTTGCCGCCCTGCTGGTGACCAGGGATGACTACCGGTACTTCCGCGATCGCGGATGGATGGAAGGAAACACGTGGGCGCCATCGCTCTCGGATTGCTGAACCTCACCATCAGCACCACGCCGGAGGCCGACCGGCACACGCTCGTCGAACTCGCCGCGGCGCATGGGTGCAGCATCACTCACGTGCTCGACATCGACGAGGACACGTTCATGCCGACCACGCTGATCATCGACAGCGCCAACAAGATTCGGGCCACCGCGATCCTGGCCCCGGGGTTGGAGCATTTCGGGGCGGCGGTCAAAGCGCTCACCCTCGCGGCCACGCTGGTCGTGCCGGAGGCTGTCATTCCCCGGGTGCGGGGCTGGAACCCCAATCCCTGATCGTGACAGATCGTTTCGGCCACTGGCCTGGCTGTGCTCGCATCTCATCGCTCACCGGAGCGCTGCATGCCGCCAGCGTCGTGTGGCATGGCCGGGCGCGTTCGCCGGAAAAGCGCGCGCCGCGACCGGCCGCGTCATTTGAACGGGTTGAATGTGCGTCCGAGGAAGTAACCGATGTGTCCGGGAATGGGGCGCATGGCGGCCGCGGGCACCTTTGGGCGTGGTTCATCAC
>NZ_JARWRU010000112.1 GCF_029867845.1 Nocardia farcinica
TGTGGCGGAACCTCAACCCCAGCAAGGAAGGCGAACAGTCGTGACCGAAACGAAGATCCCGTGGGGTCGGGGCTGGCAAAGCTGGAGCGTCGCCGACGTTGATCAGCTTCCCACCCACCTGGGGCCCCGGGGGCGCCCCCCCGCGCGGCCCCCCCCGCGCCAGCAACTCGTCGCTGCCGCCGGTGGTGGCGTTCAGGCCGGTCAGACGCGGTTCGCCCGCGCCGACCTCGGCGATGTGCTCGGCATAGCCCGCGTGGTCGGTGGCCACGTGCAACACGCCGCCGGGCCGCAGCCTGCTCGCGATCAACGCGAGCGAGGCGGGCTGCAACAGCCTGCGCTTGTGGTGGCGGGCCTTGGGCCACGGGTCGGGGAAGAACACCCGCACGCCCGTCAGCGACTCCTCGGCAATCATGTGCTCGAGCACGTCGACGGCGTCGCCGCGCAGCAGGCGGATGTTGCCGATGTCGTCGCGTTCGACGGCCTGCACCAGCTGGGCCAGGCCCGGCTGGTAGACCTCGATGCCGATCAGGTCCACATCCGGCTCGGCCTTGGCCATCGCCGCCGTGGCGGTCCCGGTTCCGCAGCCGATCTCGACGACCAGCGGCGCCTTGCGGCCGAACCACGCCTCGGTGTCGAGCGGCTCGTCGCCCACCTCACGGCCGATCTTCGGCCACATCCGCTCCCAGGCGGCCTGCTGATTGGGCGTCAGCGCGCCGCGCCGCGACCGGAAGCTGGTCACGCGCGGGTAGAGCCGGGAGCCGGTGGGGGATCGTCTGCCTGCTTCGAGCGGGGCCGATGCTGTGGACGGCCTGCCCGGAACCGACTCGACAGTGTGGTTGGCGGCGTCGTTCACGTGTCCATTGTCCAGCATCGACGCATCGGCTCAGCAACCGAACCCCGACCGCCCGGTTTCACCGGCGCGGACGGCCGTGGAACCCCCTGCGCCGGTGCGCCCGGAACTACACTGCGACCATGAGTTCTCCGACGGTCTTCGTCACCGGCGCCGCGGCCGGAATCGGCCGGGCCACCGCCCTGCACTTCGCCGCGCGCGGCTATGTCGTCGGCGCGGCCGACATCGACGAACTCGGTCTCGGCAGGCTGGCGGCCGAGATCGAGGCCGAGGGCGGCACGGTGCAGACCGGCGTGCTCGACGTCACCGACGACGCGCAGTGGCAGCAGCGGCTGGCGGAGTTCCACCGCGCCCACGGCAGGCTCGACATCCTGATCAACAACGCGGGCATCCTGCGTTCGGGCCGCTTCGAGGACATCGACCTGGGCGAGCAGCACCGGATGGTCGCGGTCAACGTGAACGGGGTGATCTCCGGCGCGCACCACGGTTTCCCCTACCTGCGCGAGACCACCGGCGCCCAGCTGGTGAACCTGTGCTCGGCCTCGGCCATCTACGGACAGCCCGAGCTGGCCACCTACGGCGCCACCAAATCGGCGGTCAAGAGCCTGACCGAGGCGCTGGACCTGGAGTGGGCGCGCCACGACATCCGGGTGATCGCCATCTGGCCGCTGTTCGTGGCGACCGGCATGGTCGAGGGCGTCGAGACCGGCAGCACCCGCTCGCTCGGCGTGCGGCTGACCGCCGAGGACGTGGCGAAGGGCATCTGGGAGGCGACCCGCCGCCGCGGCAGGCTGCCCAGGGTGCACTACGAGATCGGCGCCCAGGCCAAGCTGCTCGCGCTGTCGGCGAAGTACGCGCCCGGCTGGGCGGCGCGCACGGTGAACAAGTACCTCACCGGGTCCTGACGGCTGCCCCTGTCCGTGGCGGGTTCGTCTGACAGAATTCGCACGGTCGAAGGGGGTGTGATCACGATGCAGGCAGCCACCGCCCGCAGCGGGCAGACACAGTCGGGACTGGATCGGCTGCTGGCCGAGCTGCACGCGCTCGGCGGCCGCGATCTCGCCGTCGCCCAGCAGGCCGACCGCGCCGCCGAACTGTGGCGGCAGCCGCCGCGCATCCAGGTGACCGGCCGGGCGCACACCGGCCGCACCACCGTGCTGCGCGCGCTGGCGCTGATGTCGGCGGTGGAGACCGCGCCGATCGACGAGCCAGGCGTCCCCGATCCCGAACTCGACGCCGACGTGGTCGTCTACGTGCTCGCGGGCGCGCCGCAGCCCGCCGACCGCAGGGTGCTGGCCGCGCTGCCCCCGCAGCACACCGTGGTGGTGCTGAACAAGGCCGATGCCATCGGCTCGTCCTGGGCCGACGCGGTGGCCGCCGCCGAGCAGTACGGGCGCGAGCTGCGCAGGCCGACGCTGCCGGTGGTGGCCTCGCTGGCCGCCAGGACGAGGGCGGGCGCGGTCACCGAGGAGGAGCTGACCCTGCTGCGCGCGCTGGCCGCCGAGGCCGATCCCACCCTCACCCTCTCGCCGGAACTGTTCGTCGGCGACCCCGCCGGACCTCGGGCCCGTGAGCGCGAGACCCTGCTGCGCCGCTGGGACCTCCACGGCATCGCCTGCGCGCTCACCGCCCTTCGCCACGATCCCGGGCTGAGCGGTCCGGCGCTGCTCCAGGTGATGCACGCCGCCAGCGGCATCGACGCCCTGCACCGCCTGCTGCACCGCCGCTACGAGCTGGCGGCCGCGCTGCGCGGCGGCGACCTGCTCGACCGGCTGTCCCGGCTGGCCGCCCGCTCGGTCCCGGAGGCGGGCGGGCGCGCCCGCGATCTCATCGAGGACTACCTGGCCGGCGACGAGGCCGTCTGGCTCGGCCTGTGCGCAGGCCTGGCCCACCCCTCGGTCGCGCACCTGGCCGCGGGCTATCCGGCCGTGCACCCCGCCGATGCCGACGACGCCCTCTCCCGAGCCGCCCGCTGGCGCGCCGTCGTCGCGAGCGACCTGCCGCCAACGGCACGGCGCGCCGCTCTGCGCGTGCACAACGGCTACATCCGACTGTGGGGGCGAATGAGCAGTGCCGGACTCTGACACCGATGACCCCTCCGACCGGGCCGCTGAGCGGGACGCGACCGCCGCGCAGGCCGGTGCGGCCGGGGCCGGGGACCCGGATGCGCGGGGCCGCGACCCCGCGGTGGGCATCGCGGAGCTGGAACCGCTCGTCGCGCGATGGAACCCGCAGGGGACGGCGCTGCTGCGCGCTCTGCGCACCCCGGGCGCCGCGGCCGACGAGGTCGCCCTGGTCGCCCCGGCGGGCGTGGGGACGACCCTGTTGCGCACCGAGCTGGCCCGGCTGAGTCCGCGCGTCGCCCTGACCGACGCGCTCACCGACGCCACCGCCGTCGAGACCACCCTCGGCTCCTCGGCCACCCCGCCCGCCGCGGCGCTGGTCCTGCTGGACGCGGGCAGCGTGATCGGGGCCGACGCGATCGGGCTGATCGGCCGGTTGCGCGCGGCCGGGACCACCGTGGTGCTCGCCATCGACAACATCCACGCGCACGCCGACTGGCGCGAGGTCCGCGAGCGCGACCGCGCGGTGCTCGCCGCCAACGGATATCCCGAGGCCGACATCCTGCCCGTCTCGGCCCGGCTGGCCGCCGCGGCGCGCACCGGCGACTCCGCCCTGCTCGACCGCTCCGGTCTGACCGCCCTGCACGCCGCGCTGGTCACGGCGACGGCGGGCGGCGCGGCCGACGACGGTCAGGCCCGTGCGGCCGTGCTGACCCGCGTCGTCACCGAAACCAGGGACCGGGTGGCCGAGCAGATGGCCGCGCTGCGCGGCGACACCGAGATCGCCCGCTGGCGCGCCGAGCGGGCCGCGCTGCTCGCGGCTCGCGACGGCGGCAGGGCAGCGGCCATGTCCACGCTGCGCGGCAGGCTGCACCTGGCCCGCGTCGACCTCATGAC
>NZ_JARWRU010000113.1 GCF_029867845.1 Nocardia farcinica
GAGCGGGTGATAGCGGTAATGGAAGGCCTCCATCACCACCAGCCCGGAACCCGTTGCCGCGGCGGCGATCTCACGCGCCTCGGCGGCATCGGCGGTGAACGGCTTCTCGCACAGCACATGCTTGCCCGCCGCCAGCGCCGCTCGGGTCCACCGTCCGTGCAGGCCGTTGGGCAGCGGGATGTACACCGCGTCGACCTCGGGATCGGCCAGCAGGGCGGGGTAGTCGTCGTGCACTCGGGCGATGCCGTGCCTGCGCGCGAACCGCTCCCCGCGCGTGCGGTCCCTGGCGGCCACGGCCACGACCTCGGCCTCGGGATGGCGCAGGGCCGGAGCGAGCAGAGCGGCGGGCGCGATACGGGCGGCGCCGAGAATGCCGAACCGCAGCGGGCGGGTGTCGTCGACCACCCGCGGACACTAGCATCGGGATCGCGTCGCGGCAGCGGCATCGTGGCGCCCCGTGACGCACGAACGGAAGCGAGAGTATGCGTATCGCACTGCTGACGGCGGGCACCAGGGGCGACCACCAGCCCTATCTGGCACTGGCCGACGAATTGCGTTCGCGCGGGCACGATGTGGTGATGACGGCCACCGAGAACTACGCGCACGTGGTGCGGGCGGCCGGTTTCGACCCGGTGGTCATCCCGTTCAACTCCGCGGAACTGCTGGAGACCGACGACGCCAGACGCGCCCTGTCCTCCGGCGCCACCCTGCCGTTCGTCAAGATCATGCTCGACACCGTGAAGATCATGGCGGGCGAGCGCGGTGAGCGGATGCACGAGGCGCTGGCCAGGGCGAGCGAATCGGCCGAGATCCTGGTGGTGTGCGCCTCGATCCTGCCGTGGGCGATGGACCGCGGGGAGCTGACCGGGCAACCGGTGGTCGGGTGCCTGCCCTACCCGCTGGAGCGCACCACCGAGTTCCCCTCCTCGTTCATGGTCAAGCACATGGTGTCCTCGAAGCGGCTGCGGCTGGCCAGCTACACCGCCTTCGAACTCGCCTACGGCTTCGCCTACCACAAGGTGGACAAACGGGTCAGGCAGATGATGGGCCTGCCGGGCAAACCGCGTAATCCGTTCCGCCGCATGCGCGACGAGGGCATTCCGCTGGTGCACATGGTGAGCCCGGTGCTGCTGCCCAAACCGGCGGACTGGCCGGACCGTTCGACGGTGGTGGGCGCGCCGGTCATGCCGGCCCGGCTGCGCGCGGCCTGGGGCGAGGCCGCGGTGGACCCGGCGCTGGAGGGCTGGCTCGACGCGGGCGAGCCGCCGGTCTACTTCTGCCTTACCGGGATGCCGGTGCTGGACCCCGCCCGCGGTCTCGGCCTGGTCGAGACGGTGTGCCGGGAGCTGGGCACCCGGGCGCTGGTCACCGTGCGCGGCGAGGGCTACCCACGCGGCGCCACCCACGGCGGGCGGCTGTTCGTCACCGATTCCTTCGACTACGACCGGGTGCTGCCGCGCTGCACGGCCGTGGTGCACCACGGCGGCCGCGGCAACACCCACGACGTGCTGCGCGCGGGCCTGCCCGCCGTGGTCGTCGGCGTGCACAGCGACCAGTTCTACTACGGCTGGCGCATGACCGAGCTCGGCATCGGCGCGGGCTTTCCGTACCCGTCCCTCACCGCCGATCGGCTGCGCGCGGCGCTCGCCGCCGCGCTCACGCCCGAATCCCGCCACCGGGCCGCCGAACTCGGCAGGCTGGTCGCGGCCGAGAACGGGGTGATCGCCACCGCCGACGAGGTGGAGCGGCTCGCGAAACAGGCCGCAGGCTGAGCGGCGGCACACCCGTGCACATCGCCCTGTTCACCGACTTCCACCCAGCCACCCTCGGCGGCGTGCAGACCGCCATGCGCGCCCTCACCAGCGGTCTGCGCGGACTCGGGCACCGCGTCACCGTCTTCTGTCCACCCGCACCCCATCCCGTCGCGGACGACCCCGACCTGGTCCTGCTCCGCCCGGTCCCCCGTGCCACCCTGGCGGGCGGCCTGCCCATGGTGCTGCCGACCCGCGCCAACCGGTATGCCGTCGACGCCGCCTTCGCCACCCGTGCCCGTGTCGACCTCGTGCACGCGCTGACCACCTACGGCTGCGGCATCCTCGGCGCGCGTGCGGCGCGCCGCCACGGCATCCCCGTCGTGCAGACCATGCAGAGCCGCGACGACACCGTCATCGAGAGATACGCCCCGTCGCCGCTGTCCGCCGCGCTCACCATGCGGCTGTTGCACGGCTGGTTCGTGCCGCTGCGCGGCGCGACCACCGATGTCGGCGACGACCTGGTCGCACGGCTGGCCTGGCGACCGCTGATCGCCCAGGCCCGCGCCGCCGACCACGTGACCGTCCCGACCGAGCACTTCGCCCGCAGGCTGCGCGCCAGGGGCGTCGACCGGCCGATCCACGTGGTCTCCAACGGCATCGACGACGCCCTGCTCGACACCGTGCTCGACGCCGGCCCCGCGCGTGCCGGCGAGTGCCCGCCCGAGGACGAGGCGGAAAGCCGCACCGCCGCGACGGGCGCGGGCAGGGGAAGCGCCGAGGAGCCGGCCGCCGCCCGCGACGGGACGGCACGGACACCGTTGCGCGTGTTGTGGTGCGGCAGACTGTCGCCGGAGAAACGACCCGTGGCGGCGGTCGAGGTCGTGCGCGGAGTCGCCGACTGCACGCTGAGCGTGTACGGCGACGGCAGACTCGCCGACGACCTGCGCGCGGCGGTCGCCGTGGCGGGCGTCGGCGACCGCCTGCGCCTGCACGGCGAGGTGGACCAGGCCGAGATCCAGCCCGCCATGCGCGCACACGACGTGCTGCTGCTCACCTCCGACTGCGACACCCAGGGCATGGTGCTGCTCGAGGCGGTCGCCACCGAACTGCCGGTCGTCTACTGCGATCCCGAGCTCGCCGAGACTGTTCCCGAGGCGGGCGGACTGCGCGCCGCCGACTCCTCGGTCCAGGCCCTCGCCGCGGCGTTGCGCGCGCTGGCAGGGGATCGGGCACGGCTGCCCGCCATGCGCCGGGCCTTGGCCGAGCGGTCGGCGGACTCCCGGCAGTCCCGCCATCTGGCCCGGCTCGTGGCCGTCTACACCGCGGCGCTGGCTGATGCCGAGCGGCCCTGTCGGCGCTCGTCCCGCCGCCGACCCGCCGACAGGTGACCAACGATTATCGCGTTCTCGACTGCCGAGCCGGCCGCTCGCCAGCTGAACTAGACATCTGACCTACTCGTTCGGCTGTTTTCGATGTCAGGGCATCTTTGCATGTAAATCGCGTAACACCAGCTCGAACGGGTTCTAGCTCGGGCCGTCGAAGCTTCCGCAGAGCAATCTTTGGTGAACGGGAGACGCGCGACCCGAGTGTTGCTAAGTTAATACATATTCTGAGCATGTTGAGAGTGGGGGACGCTGCGTGAAAGCGTCGTTCCGCGATCTCACGATGCTCGGACTCGATTGCGCTCACCCGAGACGCACAACTCGGGATGCTCGGACTCAATGAGGAGTGACGACATGCAAGGACTGAACAGGCGCGACGCGCTGAAGGCCGGAGGCGTGCTCGGCGCCGTCGGCGCCGTCGGCGCACTGGCGGCGACGAATCCGGCACGAGCCGAGCCCTGGACCTGGTCGCCGCAGGGGTCGGTGGCCGGCGAGGGCGCGGGCCTCGATCCGATGAACGTCTGGGATCCCGAGGCCGACGAGGTCGTCGCCGCGGTGGTCCAGCGCGGGGACGTTCCCGAGGTCAACGAGGCGCTGCGTCAGTGGCAGTACAACGGACAGCCGTTGCCCGCCGGCCTGCCGAACGACCTGCGCGAGTTCATGGAGTACGCGCGCAGGCTGCCGCACTGGGCCGACCACGGGAAGCTCGACGCCGCAATCGAGTTCAACAAGAAGCGCGGCCTGTACCTGGGCGTGCTCTACGGCTTCGCCAGCGGCATGATGAGCACGGTCATCCCGAAGGAGGCCAAGGCGGTCTACTACTCCAAGGGCGGCTACGACCTCACCGACCGCATCTCCAAGACCGCCAAGCTCGGCTACGACATCGGCACCGCCAACGCCTACGCCGACGACGGCGAGATGATCGTCACCTGCGTCAAGACTCGCATGGTGCACGCCGCGGTCCGCCACCTGCTGCCGCAGTCGCCGCACTGGACGGCCACGGCCGAGGAACAGATCCCGATCAGCCAGAACGACATGATGGTCACCTGGCACAGCCTGCCCACGACGGTCATGCGGCACTTCACCAACTGGCAGGTGCCGATCCCGCCGAACGAGTCCGAGGGCTTCCTGCACTCCTGGCAGCTGGCGGGCCACATGCTCGGCATCAAGGACGAGTACATCCCGAACTCGTGGGACGAGGCCAACTCCCAGGCGTCCCAGGTGCTCGACCCGATCCTGATGGCCACCCCGGAGGGCGTGAAGCTGGCCAGCCGGCTGCTCAGCCTCGGCTCCGGTCTCGATCTGTCGATCCTGACCAGGCCGGTGCTCGGCGCGTTCACCCGGTTCGTGCTCGGCGACAAGCTCGCCGACGAACTGCAGATCCCGCGCGAGCTGGTGTGGGATCCGCTGCTGCGATTCAGCTGGGGCCCGTTCATCGCCGTGCGCGAGGGCCTGCTCACCGTCGCCCCGCCGTCGGCGGAGGTGTACTGGATGTTCGACGAGTTCCTGCGGCAGGCGGCGCTGCTCTACCTGTCGGAGCTGCGCATGCCGATCAGCATCGAACTGCCGATGATGAACCGCGACATGAGCCTGCCGCCGAAGTAGCCGGCAGCGACCGCGCCCCCATCGCTTGCCCCTCGCGGTGGGGGCGCGGTCGTATGTCCGGCGGGCACCGGGTGTCGGAGGTCAGTACACCCGGAAGGTGGTGACGCTCGGGGCGTGCGGCAGGTCGGTGGTCAGAGTGAATTCGACCAGGCCAGGTCCGGGGGTCAGACGCAGATTGGCGATCTGCGGCGCCATCCACCAGAAGGGGAAGCCGTTGCCCGCGCCGAGGAAGCCCGTGCCCGAGCCGTTCGCGCCGGTGTCGAGATTGCGCCAGTGCACGGTGGCGGTGACCGAGCACCATGGCGCGGGCACACCGAGCACCTTCAGCCAGCCCTTCAGCTGGAAGTCGACCGCGCCGGGCACGTCGCCGTCGGGGTAGACGTTGCCGATCGCCCACACGTCACCGGCGCAGCCGAGGCCGTGGGCGGCGGTGGTGGCGAGGGGGAGTTCGACGGAGTCGTAGTTGCTCGCCGCGGCCGGGGCGGCGGCGAGGGTGAGCGCGACGGTGGCCGCCGCGGCAGCGGACAACCTCCGCAGAAGTGTGGTGTCCATGACCGTCTATCGGTGTGGGCCTGAGTTCGTTAGCCGCCGACGCGGCCTCGGATCAGCCGGTAGCGACTGGTCGGCACCACGTCGATGTCGCGGTCCGCGCCGAAGGTGGCGACGCTCTGCATCAATCGCCCGACGCGGCAGCCGAGTTCGGCGTCGTCGCCACCGCTGCCGTAGAAGGCGTGCACATCGTGCAGCGCTTCGATCGGGAAGTGCTCCTCCACGACGGCGGCGATCTCCGGGGCGTCGGGGGTGACCGGCTCGACGACCCGGTTCTGGATGTAACCGAAGGTGGCCTGGGTGTCGATGGCCACCTGCGTGTGGTGGCCGCGCCAGCGGTCGAGCCACTGCTCGTACGGCAGATCGGCGGGCCTGCGCAGGAAGGCCACATTGGCGAGCCCTTCGGCGCGCTCGCCCACCTCGGTGGGCTTCGGCGGCAGTGGGGTGGCGACATCCACCCGCCAGCCCGCGATGCGGTCCGCCCGGGCGGCGAGCACGCGGGCCACGCCTGCCGCCGCCTCGTCGCCGGGAAGGGTGACCGTGACGACGGCCTCGACCGGGGCGTCGAAGGTGGTCAACCGCAGCATGGCGTCCGCGACGTCGGCGTCGGCGATGTTCAGGACGGCGTCGACGGCTCCCACCCCGGCCAACGCCGCGCCGAGTCCGTGTGCGAGGTCCTCTCCTGTGCCCCACAGGGCGAACAAGAACTGCCCGGAAGTCACCCGACGCACCGCCTTCGTAGAACGTGTTTCAGTTTTCGGAGCGTAGCCAATGGCAGGGCCGCGGCGCTACCGGTTCGGCGGGGCGGGGGGTTCCGGCGGGGCGGGGGGAGCGACGGCCGCGGCGGTCGTCCGCGCGAAGGCGGTCGCCCAGGCGTCGAGCTGCTCCGGTGTCGGTGGTCGTTCGTCGAACTGGAGGAGGAACACGCGCTGGAAACAGGCGCCGAGCAGGAGCGCGGCGGCGGCATCGACATCCGCGTCCGGGCGGAGCCTGCCCTCGTCGCGCTCGCGAGCCAGGTAGGCGGCGACACCGGCGAGCGGGCGGTGTGGACCGGAGTCGAGAGCGCGCAGCGCGGCCGCGTGCTCGGCGAGGAAGGCGCGCGAGGAGAACACCGACACCGAGATGGGGAAACTGTGCAGGTAGAAGTCCAGGGCCGAGCGCGCGAGCCGGGTGAGGTTCTCCTCGACACCGCCGTCGGTGGCTGCGGTGCCGTCCGGGGAGATGTCCAGCACCGGGGGCAGGCGCTCCTTCAGTACGGCGACGAAGATCGCGGTCTTGTCCGGGAAGTGCTTGTAGAGGGTGGCTTCGGAGAAGCCGGCCGCGCGGGCGATCTCCTTGGTGGTGGCATGCGCGACGCCTGCCGTGCGCAGCACGGACTCGGCCGCGTCCAGGATGCGGTCGCGAGTAGGGGGCATGCGGTCTCCCTTGACAGGTGGGTGAGTACTCACTCACTGTAGTGGTGAGTGTTCACTTACCAAGGAGAAGGCACCCATGAAGATCGCGGTCTTCGGCGCGAGCGGCGGCATCGGCGGCCAGGTCGTCAACCAGGCACTGGCAGCGGGACACCAGGTCACGGCCGTGGTGCGGGACCGCGCGCGGCTGGCGGTGCCCGATCAGGACGGACTGTCGGTGACCGTCGCCGGCGTAGGCGACGCCCCCCCCCGCGCCCAACCGGGCGGCCGGGGGGGCGGCGGGGGTGTGGGGCGGGGGGCGGGT
>NZ_JARWRU010000114.1 GCF_029867845.1 Nocardia farcinica
CCCCTCGCCCCGTTTCCCTCCCGCGCGCGGCCCGGGGGGGGCGGGCGCGGGGGGGGCGGGGGGGGGGCGGGGGGTGTTACCCCCCGCCCCCCCCCCCCCCGGCGGGGGCGCACCGCGTCGCCCGCGGCGGCGCGGAGCTGAATCCGCGCCTGGCCGTTCCTGTTTCGGGCGTGGATGCGCCTACTTGGTGGCGTCGGTGAGTTCGCGCTCCTCGGAGCGGGTTCCGGTGTGGTCGAGGTCGGCCGGCCACCAGATGCGTGGCCCGATGAGGGCGAACAGGGCAGGGACGACGACGGTGCGGACGACGAAGGTGTCGAGCACGATGCCGATGCCGACCACGATGCCGATCTGGGTCAGCGTGATGAGCGGCAGCACGCCCAGGACACAGAAGACCGCGGCGAGCACGATGCCCGCGCTGGTGATGACCGGCCCGGTCGCCGAGACCGCGCGGACGATGCCGCGCGCGGTGCCGTGCCCGGGCGCCTCTTCCCTGGCCCTGGTCACCAGGAAGATGGTGTAGTCGACGCCGAGGGCGACCAGGAACAGGAAGCCGTAGAGCGGGACGGTGGTGTCCAGCGCGGGGAAGCCGAAGATGTGCTCGCTGGCGAGGCTGCCGAGACCGAGGGCGGCCAGCGCGCTGAGCACGGTGACGCCGATGAGCACGAGCGCGGCGGGCACGGCGCGCAGCAGCGCGAGCAGGATGACGAACACCACCAGCAGGATCAGCGGCATGACCAGCAGTTGGTCGCGGCCGGCGGCCGTGGAGGTGTCGAGTTCCTTGGCGTCGCTGCCGCCGACCAGCGCGTCGGCGCCGGGGATGTCGGACAGCTGGCCGCGCAGGTCCTCGATGATGTCGAACGCCTCGTCCGAGGAGGGCGCGGCGTCGAGGACCACCGCCCAGCGGGTGATGCCCTCGTGCGGCGGGCCGGTGCGCACCGCCTGCGAGACTCCCGCCTCCCGGTCGAGCACGCCCTGCACCGCGTCGGCGGCTTCGGTGCGGGCCAGGACCACGGTCGGATCGGAGGCGCCGGAGGGGAAGTGGGCGGCGAGGGTGTCCAGCGCGTCGACGGATTCGGCGCGGACCCGGAACTGGTCGGCCTGCGACAGCCCGACCGCCGAGCCGAACAGCCCGGTGGCGCACAGCAGCAGCACCGCCAGGGTGCCGACGGCCACCGGCAGCGGCCTGCCAACCACCGTGTCGGCGATGCGGTACCAGGCGCCCGAGCCCGCGTTGTCGGTGCCGTCGACGGCGGGGATGAACGGCCAGAACACCTTGCGGCCGCACAGCGACAGCGCCGCGGGCAGGGCGGTCAGGCCGAACAGCGCGGCCAGCAGCAGGCCCGCGGCGGCCATCAGCCCGAGGCTGCGGGTGCTCGGCAGGACGGCGAGCAGCAGGGTCAGCAGCGCGAGCACGACGGTCAGGTTGCTGGCCAGGATGGCGGGCGCGCAGCGGCGCACCGCCACGCGCAGCGCGTCGCGGTGGTTCTCGTGGCGGTGCAGCTCGTCGCGATAGCGCGAGATGAGCAGCAGGGCGTAGTTGGTGCCGGCGCCGAAGACCAGCACGCTGGTGATGCCGGAGGTGGAGCCGTCGAAGGTCAGGTCGGTGACCCGCGCGAGCAGGGTGCCGAGACCGGCGGCGCAGCGATCGGCGACGCCGACGACGAGCAGCGGCACCAGCCACAGCACCGGCGAGCGGTAGGTCAGCACGAGCAGCACGGCCACCACGAGCGCGGTGACGGCGAGCAGGGTGATGTCGGCACCGGCGAAGGCGTTGGCGGCGTCGGCGCCGAAGGCGGGACCGCCGGTGATCTGGGTGCGCAGGCCGTCGGGGGCGCGTTCGTCGGCGACGGTGCGCAGGCGCTTGACCTCGTCGTTGAGCGCGGAACCGTTCAGCTCACCGGAGATCGGCACCTGGCCGAGGGCGACCATGCGGTCCTCGGAGACGGTCAGCTGGGCGGGCGGGCCCGCCGCACCTGCCACCGGCGACTCGGCGCGGATGCTCGCCACCGCCTCGGTGGCGGCGGCCAGTTCCGGCTCGGTGAGCGCTCCGCCGTCGACCCGGTCGAAGACCACGATGGCGGCGGTGTTCTCGCCGCCGGGGAACTGTTCCACCAGCTCCTGCACCCTCGCCGACTCGGCGTCCGATGGCAGCGAGCTCGGCGCGTCGCCCGCGGAGTCGTTCGACCCGGCCCGCCCGATCCTCGCGCCGTATAACAGGAAGACGAGCACCAACACCAACCACGACCGCCGGCCGGTGACAGCCGCGGCGAACCCATCACCGATATTCACATTGCTCTCTCTTTCAGACCTTCCTGAGAGTCCAGCCGACGCCCCGCCGCATGTCACAGCACATTTCGGTATGCCCGGTGAAACGCATTCCCACACAGGAATGTTCGTTCAGCTGCACTTGCACCCCGGATAGGTCAGCCTTACCATTCCTGCGGCAAGGGGAGCTCCACACCCGTCAGAAGGTCAGGCATGGATCAGCCAGGTCACCGTCCGTCTCGTCCCGGCGCCGCCCGCAGGCTGGGCATCGCCGACGTCGCCGCCGCCTACGGGACCGAGGCGCTCCACCGCCGGATCGCCCAGCTGCACGCGGCCGGGCAGCACTATGCCGCCCTCGCCATCGAAAGGGAGCTGGCCGAGGAGCGGCAGCGGCGGATCGGGTTCGACGCCCAGGCCGTCTGAACGCACGTCGCGCTCGTGCCGAACGGCCGAGTGAACCCGCCGGACGGCCGGACGATCTTGCCGAACCGGCCCACGAGGAAGACGGGTTTTCCTATAGTTGGGCTCGATTCGGGCCCGGTCGTCGCGTGTCCGAGGTGGTAGTGGGAGCACGCACCTATGAGTATCGCCGCGCCGGACCTGCCGCCGGAGCCCGCAGCGGGCCGGGCAGGCAACACCCCGGCCGACGGCACACGGTCCGGCGCCACGCGGACGCCGTCCGGGCGTCCGTCGTCGTCGCGGACCGCTCCGGCCGGTCGCGCCCTCGAAC
>NZ_JARWRU010000115.1 GCF_029867845.1 Nocardia farcinica
GGCTCTCCACCATGCCCGCCGACTGCACCGCCGACTGGGCGATGAGCAGCACCATGGCGGCCAGTCGCGTGGGATCGCCCGCCCGCACCGAGCCGTCGCGCTGTCCGGCCCTGATGCCCTCGGCGAACAGATCGATCAGCGCGCGCTGGTTGCGGCCGAGCCTGCCGAAGACGTAGGTGAGCATGAGGTCGGTGTCGGTGCGGAAGATCTTGGTGAACAACGGATTCGAGCGAACCGTCGCCGCGCCGGCGACCACCGACCCGACCAGCCTGCTCCTGGCGTCGCCGCCGTCGGGCGCGGTGGCGGCGAGGATCTCGCGTAGTTCGCGCACGAGCAGTTCGGCCACCAGGGAGCCGGTGTCGGGCCAGCGCCGGTACACCGTCGGGCGGGAGACGCCCGCGCGCCGCGCCACCTCGGTCAACGTGGTTCGGCGGACGCCGAATTCGGCCACGCAGTCGCGGGCCGCGTCGAAGATCGCGGTGTCGATCGGCGAGGAGGCCGCGGGCGCGTCCGGCCGCGTCGGCGCGGCGGATGTGCGGGACCCACCGGGCTCCGCGGGGGCCTCGGGTCGGGCTTCGGGCATGTGCTCACCACCGATGATCGTGTGCGTGCCGACCGTTCGACGGCCGTCCCTGCGATTACTGCTTGACATTCTGTGTAAGACTGTAACGCATGGATGAGAGCCAGGACACAGCGGTGGGCCGGGTCGGCGCCGCGAATCCCGCCGCGTCCGCGCGGGCGGCGAGTATGGTGTGGGACGCCTGGGGTGATCCGGCGGCGCATCAGCCGCTACCGGAACGAGTCCTGGAGCTGCTGCGGCAGGTCTTCGGGATCTCCGGCGACGTGGTGGCGCGCCGCGATGAGGGCGACGTGCCACTGCGTCCCTCGGCGCTCACCGACGCCGATCGCGCGGGTCTGGCGGCGATCGTCGGCGCCGACGGTGTCGCCGCGGGCCATCGCGACCGGCTCCGGCACGCGGGTGGCAAGAGCGCGCTCGACCTGCTGCGCCGCCGCGCCGAGGGCCCGCAGGACGCCCCCGACGCCGTCGTCTTCCCCGCCGATCACGAGCAGGTCCTGGCCGTCCTCGCCCACTGCGCCGAACAGGGCATCGCGGTGGTGCCCTTCGGCGGCGGCACCAGCGTCGTCGGCGGTCTCGACCCCGTCCGAGGACGCTTCCGCCTCGTCGTCGCCCTCGATCTGCGCCGCCTCGACCGGCTGCTCGCGCTCGACCCGGTCAGCGGCACCGCCACCCTCGGCGCCGGCGTCACCGGCCCGCGCGCGGAGGAACTGCTCGCCGCGCACGGCATGTCGCTCGGGCACTTCCCGCAGAGCTTCGAATACGCCAGCATCGGCGGCTTCGCGGCCACCCGCTCCTCCGGGCAGGCCTCGGCGGGCTACGGGCGGTTCGACGACATGGTGCAGCGGCTGCGGATCGCCACGCCCAGCGGCGAACTCGACCTCGGCCGCGCCCCTGCCTCGGCCGCCGGGCCGGATCTGCGCGAGGTGTTCCTCGGCTCGGAGGGCGTGTTCGGCGTGATCACCGAAGTCACCGTGCGCGTCCACCCGATACCGGAGACCGTGGTCCACCGCGCCTGGTCGTTCTCCGACTTCGCGGCGGGCGCGGCGGCGCTGCGCGCCCTGGTGCAGTGCGGCGCGGCGCCGACCGTGCTGCGGCTGTCCGACGAGGCCGAGACCGGGCTCAATCTGGCCCGCGCGGGCGATGTCGGCGGCGAGCCGGTGCAGGGCTGCCTGGCCGTCACCACCTTCGAAGGCCGCGCCGACGCGGTGGCCGTGCGCAGCGCACTGGCCGCCGACCTGCTACGCGCCGCGGGCGGGCGCGACCTCGGCGCGGAACCGGCCGCACAGTGGGAGCACGGCCGCTTCGCCGCGCCCTACCTGCGTGACGCCCTGCTCGATGTCTGCGTGCTGTGCGAGACCTTGGAGACCGCGACCACCTGGGCGAACATCGACCGCCTGCGCGCCGCGGTGACCACCGCGCTGACTGAATCGCTCACCGGGCAGGGCACCCCGCCACTGGTCATGTGCCACATCTCGCACACCTACCCGACCGGCGCCTCGCTGTACTTCACCGTGGTCGCCAAGGCGCTGCCCGAGCCGATCGAGCAGTGGACCCGCGCCAAGACCGCCGCGAGCGACGCCATCGTCGCCGCGGGTGGAACCATCACCCACCATCACGCCGTCGGCGCCGACCACCGGGCGTGGCTGCCCGACGAGATCGGCGAACTCGGCGTGCGGGTGCTGTCGGCGATCAAACGCGAACTCGACCCCGTCGGCATCCTCAATCCGGGCAAACTGATCTGATGGGCACTCCCGAGTACTCGGCGCCCCGTTCGGTGCGGGTCGTGGCCAACCGGCAGGCCGGACACGGCCGTGGCCGCGACACCGCCGACGCGGTCCTCGCCGCTCTGGCCTCGGCCGGGGTGCGGGTGAGCGAGGTGCGCGCCGGGTCGGCGGCGGAAGCGGTGCGGCAGGTCGCGACCGCCCTGGCCGAGCCCGCCGCCCGGCCCGACGCGGTGGTCGGCGTCGGCGGCGACGGCCTGGCCTGCGCCCTGCTGGCGGCGCTGGCCCATACGGGCGTTCCGCTCGGGCTCGTGCCCAGCGGCACCGGCAACGATCTCGCCCGCGAACTCGGCGTGCCCACCGACGACACCGAGGCCGCGGTGGCCGTGGTGCTGGGCGGGCGCACCCGGGTCATGGATCTCGGCCGGATCACCCCGGTCGGCGGTTCGGGCGCGTCCATGTATTTCGCCACCGTCGCGGGCACCGGCTTCGACGCGCGAGTCACCCTGCGCGCCAATCGGATGCGCTATCCGAAGGGGCCGCTGCGCTACACCTTCGCGGCGCTGGCCGAGATCACCTCCGGGATCGGGGTGCCCTACCGGATCACGCTGTCGGGGATCGCGCCGGGCGCGCTGGACAATCCGCCCGCCGACACCGTGCTCGAAACCGAGGCCGTCATGGTCGCCGTCGGCAACACCCGCACCTACGGCGGCGGTATGCTGATCTGCGCCGACGCCGAGATGGACGACGGCTACCTGGATGTCACCGTGGTCGGCCGGGTGTCGCGGCTGTCCATGCTGCGGCTGCTGCCCGCGTTGTCGGCGGGCAAACGGGTCGACCACCCGGCCGTCCGGCAGTACCGGGTCACCGCCGTCACCCTCGACTCACCGGGCGCCCCCGCCACGGCCGACGGCGAACCGGCGGGGACGCTGCCGGTCACGATGACTGCCGTCCCGAAGGCGCTGACCGTCCTGGTGCCCTGAGACCCTGGTGTCCTGAGGCCCCGGTGTCGTGAGACGGTGTCGTGAGGCCCTGGTGCTCAGGCGTCGAGGTCGATGCCCGACAGCCGATTGATCGCGGCCCGATCGGCGAGGACCACCGAGGCCACCCGAGCGGGCCTGCCCTCGGTGACGGAGCCGACCAGTTCGGCCCACCGCTTGCAGTGCAGGGCGAAGAACAGGCCGCTGCTGCGCCTGCCGCGGCGCCGCGGCCCCCCCCCCGCCCACCGCCGCGGGGCGGGGGAAAAAAACCAATTGAGGCGCCCCCCCCACCCCCCCGGTGTCGGGGCTCATCCCCATAACGCCCGGCCCTACCTGCCCCCCCACCGGCCCCTCCCCGGGGGGGGGGGCCCCCCCCTCTCCCTTTTTCCGGGGCCCCCCACGCCTGCAACACGGTCGACAGC
>NZ_JARWRU010000116.1 GCF_029867845.1 Nocardia farcinica
CGGCGCACGTGTCCGCGCGGGGGGTTCTGCGGCGGTGTCCGGGCCACGTGTTCGTTGGCGGGCACGACGAAGGCCCCGGGGGGGGGAGCCGGGGCCTCGCTCAGACGTGTCGGACGGTCCGCGAGCGGCTACGCCCTGTGGAGGTCGTCGGGCAGGGGCTCAGGGCACCCGCCGCACCGCACCCTTGTCGGCGGAGGTGGCCAGCGCCGCGTAGGCGCGCAGCGCGGTGGTGACCGGACGCTGCCGGTCCACCGGCTGCCACGGCCGCTCCGAGGCCTCCATCTTGGCGCGGCGCTCGGCCAGCACCGCGTCGTCGACCAGCACCTCGAGGGTGCGGGTGGCGACATCGATGCGGATCTGGTCGCCGTTCTCGACCAGGCCGATCACGCCGCCGCTGGCCGCTTCGGGGGAGATGTGGCCGATGGACAGGCCCGAGGTGCCGCCGGAGAAGCGGCCGTCGGTGATGAGCGCGCACACCTTGCCCAGGCCCGCGCCCTTGAGGAAGGCGGTGGGGTGCAGCATCTCCTGCATGCCGGGACCGCCCGCGGGGCCCTCGTAGCGCACCACGACCACATCACCGGGCTTGATCTTCTTGCCGAGGATCGCCGAGACCGCCGCCTCCTGCGATTCGACCACCACGGCCGGGCCCTGGAAGGAGAACAGGTCCTCGTCGATGCCCGCGGTCTTGAGGATCGCGCCGTCGGGGGCGATGTTGCCGCGCAGCACCACCAGGCCGCCCTCCACGGTGTAGGCGTGCTCCTTGTCGCGGATGCAGCCGCCCTCGGCATCGGTGTCCAGCGACGACCAGCGGTTCTCGGTGGAGAACGGCTCGGTGGTGCGCACCCCGCCCGGCGCGGCGTGGAACAGCTCGATCGCTTCCTCGGACGCCTTGCCGGAGCGGATGTCCCAGGTGTCGAGCCACTCCTCGAGGGTCGGGGTGTGCACGGTGGTCACGTCCGTCTCCAGCAGGCCGGCGCGGCGCAGCTCGCCCAGGATGGCGGGGATGCCGCCCGCCCGGTGCACGTCCTCCATGTGGTAGTCGGAGTTCGGCGAGACCTTCGACAGGCAGGGCACCCGGCGGCTGATCTCGTCGATCGTCTCCAGGTCGAAGTCGATCTCGCCCTCCTGCGCGGCGGCGAGGGTGTGCAGCACGGTGTTGGTGGAACCGCCCATGGCCACGTCCAGCGCCATCGCGTTGCGGAAGGCCTTGGCGTTGGCGACATTGCGCGGCAGCACCGAGGCGTCGTCGTCGCGGTACCAGCGGTTGGCGATGTCGACCACGACCCTGCCCGCCCGCTCGAACAGCGCGCGGCGGGCGGCGTGGGTGGCCAGGGTGGAACCGTTGCCGGGCAGGGCGAGGCCGAGCGCCTCGGTGAGGCAGTTCATCGAGTTGGCGGTGAACATGCCCGAGCAGGAACCACAGGTCGGGCAGGCGCTGCGCTCGACCTCGGTCAGGCCGTCGTCGGTGACCGAGCTGTTGGCGCTGGCGGAGATGGCGGTGATCAGGTCGGTCGGGGCCTGGGCCACGCCGCCGACGACCACGGCCTTGCCCGCCTCCATCGGCCCGCCGGAGACGAACACGGTGGGGATGTTCAGCCGCATGGCGGCGTTGAGCATGCCCGGGGTGATCTTGTCGCAGTTGGAGATACAGACCAGCGCGTCGGCGGTGTGCGCGTTGACCATGTACTCCACCGAGTCGGCGATGATCTCGCGCGAGGGCAGCGAGTACAGCATGCCGCCGTGGCCCATGGCGATGCCGTCGTCCACCGCGATGGTGTGGAACTCGCGCGGCACGCCGCCCGCGGCGCGCACCGCATCGGCCACGATCTCACCGACGTCCTTGAGGTGCACATGGCCGGGCACGAACTGCGTGTAGGAGTTCGCGATGGCGACGATGGGCTTGCCGAAGTCGGAGTCGGTCAGGCCGGTGGCCCGCCACAGCGCGCGTGCGCCTGCGGCATTGCGTCCGGCGGTGGTGGTGCGTGAACGAAGCGGTGGCATGTGTGATCGTCCTCGAAAGGTGCGGTGGGCTGGGGGTGCTGGGGTGGTCCGGCGTGTCGCCGTGACCCCGCGCCGACGGGGGAGGGTGTGTCGTCGGCGTGAGCGGGTCGATCGGGGGTCGCCGCACCGGTGACCCGCATGATGCACGGCCCCCCGAGCTTACGCCCGGCCCCCGGGCCCGGCCCGGGGACCGCGCGGAAAGGCGGTGGTGATCAGTCCTTGCCGGAGCCCGTGTCCGGCCCCTCGGAGGTCTCGCTCGCACTGCCGGCGGCCCCGCTGCCTGACTGCGTGTCCGAGGATTCTCCGGCTGCCTGCGCCGAGGACTCGGCCTTGGCCGCCTCGGCTTCGCGCTCGGCCTGCCGCGCCTCCCACTCGGCCTGGCGCTTGGCCTCCTCGGCCGCGAACACGTCGGGCAGCCTGCCGCCGGAGGCCTTGATCAGCTTGCGCAGCTGGTCGTAGCCGACCGCGGGCAGCGGCACCTGGGAGTCGTCGGCCAGGTGGGCGCGCACGTAACCGCGCTTGGGGATGCTCACCCCCTTGACCTGCTCCCAGTCCAGGTGCCGCGAGGAGAAGACCTTCCGCAGCTCCAGGCCGGAGTCGGAGACGACCGTCCTGGTGCGGGCGATCCACACGATCACCGCGACCGGCAGCAGCATCAGCCACCACAGGACCTTCGGCCAGCCGACGACGAACAGGAACACCCCCAGCGTCAGCACCACCACGCCGAGGTAGGCGAGCTGGGTGACACGGATGACCGTCCGGCGGCCGGTGGCAGCCGACGAGCTACCCGTCGACGATCCGGTCTCGGCGGTGTGGGACGATTTACCCGGTGGCACGGACTGATGCGGTGATGACACACCACCATCCTCGCATCCTGGTGATCGGACACAAGCAACCACTGTTGTCCCACATAATGGGACGCGCGGGGTCATCTGTTTGACTGTTCGGTTCACGCGGCCTTAACGTCGTGCGCGTGAATCGAAACGAGTTGCTCGTAATCGGCCGGCGCGTCCAGCGTTGAGCCTGACTGCCTGAGTCGAATACGTCAGCTCGCGTTTGCGACGCGCCACCCTCGAACAGCCACGGCTGTCGAGGGCTTTTTTGTGTTCGGACATCGAGCGTGTCCGTGCAACGCCCGGCGCGGCGGGTCGCAGACGCCGGTCGTGCCAGGCACACAAGTGTTGTCCGGGGTCGGAACGACAAGTAAGGAACGAAGACGGTGAGCGCACCAACCGCACGACCCGGGCCCTCGGCCCGCAGGTCAGCGCCTTCGGCGAACCAGCACTCCGGAAGCCAGGTCTCCCAGCCCGGCGCCGCCAACCGCCGCCCCGTCCCGCCCGAGCGGGTGACCGGCGCGCAGTCGGTCGTCCGCTCGCTCGAGGAGCTCGGCGTCGACACCGTCTTCGGCATTCCCGGCGGCGCCATCCTGCCCGTCTACGACCCGCTGTTCGACTCGACCAAGGTGCGCCACGTGCTGGTGCGCCACGAGCAGGGCGCGGGCCACGCCGCCACCGGTTACGCCCAGGCCACCGGCAAGGTCGGTGTGTGTATGGCCACATCCGGCCCCGGCGCGACCAACCTGGTGACCCCGATCGCGGACGCCCAGATGGACTCGGTCCCGATCGTGGCGATCACCGGCCAGGTCGGCCGCGGCCTGATCGGCACCGACGCCTTCCAGGAAGCCGACATCTCCGGCATCACCATGCCGATCACCAAGCACAACTTCCTGATCACCGAGGGCATCGACATCCCGAGGATCATCGCCGAGGCGTTCTACCTTGCCGCCTCCGGCCGTCCCGGCGCCGTCCTGGTCGACATCCCCAAGGACGTGCTCCAGGCCCAGACCACCTTCAGCTGGCCGCCGGAGATGCGCCTGCCCGGGTACCGCCCGGTGACCAAGCCGCACGGCAAGCAGGTCCGCGAGGCCGCCAGGATGATCCTGGACGCCAAGCGTCCCGTGCTCTACGTCGGCGGCGGCGTCATCAAGGCCGACGCCTCGGCGGAGCTGCTGGCCCTGGCCGAGCTGACCGGCATCCCGGTGGTCACCACCCTGATGGCGCGCGGCGCGTTCCCCGACAGCCACGACCTGAACATGGGCATGCCCGGCATGCACGGCACCGTCGGCGCGGTCGCCGCGCTGCAGAAGTCCGATCTGCTGATCACCCTCGGCGCCCGCTTCGACGACCGCGTCACCGGCCAGCTGGACTCCTTCGCCCCCGAGGCCAAGGTCATCCACGCCGACATCGACCCGGCCGAGATCGGCAAGAACCGGCACGCCGACGTCCCGATCGTGGGCGACTGCCGTGAGGTCATCGCCGAGCTCGTCGAGACCCTGCAGGCCGACCCCGCCGTCGGCGGCAAGGGCGCGCCGCTGCTCGACCTGACCGAGTGGTGGGGCTACCTGGACGGCATCCGCAAGCAGTACCCGCTGGGCTGGACCCCGCCGAGCGACGGTTCGCTCTCGCCCGAGTTCGTCATCGAGGCGCTGGGCAGGCTCGCCGGTCCCGACGCCATCTACTGCGCGGGCGTCGGCCAGCACCAGATGTGGGCGGCCCAGTTCGTCAAGTACGAGAAGCCGCGCACCTGGCTGAACTCCGGCGGTCTCGGCACCATGGGCTATGCCGTGCCCGCCGCTATGGGCGCCAAGATTGGCATGCCCGACCGTGAGGTCTGGGCCGTCGACGGCGACGGCTGCTTCCAGATGACCAACCAGGAGCTGGCCACCTGCGCCGTCGAGGGCGTGCCGATCAAGGTCGCGCTGATCAACAACGGCAACCTCGGCATGGTCCGCCAGTGGCAGACCCTGTTCTACGAGGAGCGCTACTCCAACACCGACCTGGGCACCCACACCCTGCGCATCCCGGACTTCGTCAAGCTCGCCGAGGCGCTCGGCTGCCACGGCATCCGGGTCGAGAAGGAAGAGGAAGTCGAGGCCGCGATCCGCGAGGCGCAGTCGATCAACGACCGCCCCGTCGTGATCGACTTCATCGTCGGCAAGGACGCCCAGGTGTGGCCGATGGTCGCCGCGGGCACCAGCAACGACGAGATCATGGCCGCCCGCGGCATCCGCCCGCTGTTCGACGAGGACGAGCAGGCTTCCGAGCCCGCCGTGATCCACGAGGCCATGGCGCAGGGACAGGCCGGTCAGCAGGCTGCCGGCGAGAACGAGGGGACCGAAGCATGAGCAGCACCCACACCCTGAGCGTCCTGGTCGAGGACAAGCCGGGCGTGCTGGCGCGGGTGGCGAGCCTGTTCTCCCGCCGTGGGTTCAACATCGAGTCGCTGGCGGTCGGTGGCACCGAACTGCCCGACGTCTCGCGGATGACCATCGTGGTCACCGTCGAGGATCTGCCGCTCGAGCAGGTCACCAAGCAGCTCAACAAGCTGGTCAACGTCATCAAGATCGTCGAGCAGGACGCCGACGCCTCGGTCGCCCGCGAGCTGATCCTGGTGAAGGTGCGCGCCGACGCCAGTGTCCGCACGCAGGTCATCGAGGCCGTGCAGTTGTTCCGCGCGAAGGTCATCGACGTCTCGCCGGACGCGCTCACCATCGAGGCGACCGGCACCCGCTCCAAGCTCGACGCGCTGCTGCGCATGCTCGAGCCGTTCGGCATCCGGGAGATCGTGCAGTCCGGTGTCGTCGCCGTCGGTCGCGGACCCAAGTGCATCACCGCGACCCGCTGAGTGCACAATTCCATACGTCACCGTCAGCACGGTGCTCCCCGCCGCCCGCGGGGATGAACATCCAGAAGGGAAACCAACCACGTGGCAGTCGAGATGTTCTACGACGACGATGCCGACCTGTCGATCATCCAGGGCCGCAAGGTCGCTGTCATCGGCTACGGCAGCCAGGGCCACGCCCACTCGCTGAGCCTGCGTGACTCCGGCGTCGAGGTCCGCGTCGGTCTGGCGGAGGGCTCGAAGTCGCGTCCCAAGGCCGAGGAGGCCGGCCTGACCGTCGGCACCCCCGCCGAGGTCTCCGCCTGGGCCGACGTCATCATGCTGCTGGCCCCCGACACCGCTCAGGCCTCGATCTTCACCAACGACATCGAGCCCAACCTGAAGGACGGCGACGCGCTGTTCTTCGGCCACGGCCTCAACATCCACTTCGGCCTGATCAAGCCCCCGGCCGAGGTCACCATCGGCATGGTCGCCCCCAAGGGCCCCGGCCACCTGGTGCGCCGCCAGTTCGTCGACGGCAAGGGCGTGCCCGCGCTGATCGCCATCGACCAGGACCCGAAGGGCGAGGGCCAGGCCCTGGCGCTGTCCTACGCGAAGGCCATCGGCGGCACCCGCGCCGGCGTCATCAAGACCACCTTCAAGGAAGAGACCGAGACCGACCTGTTCGGTGAGCAGGCCGTGCTCTGCGGCGGCACGGAGGAACTGGTCAAGACCGGCTTCGAGGTCATGGTCGAGGCGGGCTACGCCCCCGAGATGGCCTACTTCGAGGTGCTGCACGAGCTGAAGCTGATCGTCGACCTCATGTACGAGGGCGGCATCGCCCGCATGAACTACTCGGTTTCCGACACCGCCGAGTTCGGTGGCTACCTGTCGGGCCCGCGCGTCATCGACGCAGGCACCAAGGAGCGTATGCAGGCCATCCTCAAGGACATTCAGGACGGCACCTTCGTCAAGCGCCTGGTCGCCAACGTCGAGGGCGGCAACAAGGAGCTCGAGGGCCTGCGCAAGCAGAACGCCGAGCACCCCATCGAGGTCACCGGCAAGAAGCTGCGCGACCTGATGAGCTGGGTCGACCGCCCCATCACCGAGACCGCCTGATCGCCGTTCTCGTCACGAAGGGCCGCCCGGAAACGGGCGGCCCTTCGCCGTTTCCGCACTCGTCCGGGTCCGCCCATCGAGATCGGCGGGAGGCGGCCCGGCCGTCCGAGCCGCCTCGGGCACCACTAGCTGCTGCCGAAGAAGATGCCGGCGGGGCGGTGGTGGTGGAAGAACCCCAGGTGCGGGTCGCTCCAGTGCTTGCAGTCGTCGTGGCGACCGGGGGAGTGGGCCCAGTCGTCCCAGCGGCCCGGCGCGTCGCAGCCGAAGCGGTCGTGCTTGCCGTGCCGATGGTGCTTGTCGTGCTTGACCTCGGTCACGCCGGGGGCGTCCGGCTGGGCCGAGGCGGGAGCGGCCACCGCGGCCATCGGGATAGCGGCGAGCGCGCCCGCCACAGCCACCCCGGCGAATCCGCGGCGCAGTTGCCCGGAACGGGTCGTGGGATTGACTATGTAAGTGCGTTGCATAACACGGCGGCTACCGAGACGACCCCCCCCAGGCGTAATAGCCCCC
>NZ_JARWRU010000117.1 GCF_029867845.1 Nocardia farcinica
GTGTGGGCGAAGGCGTCGGCGGCGTCGGCCGGTCCCGGCGGGCCGGCCGGGGTGAACCGATCGGCCAGCGCGTTGGACAGCACCACCGACATGATGGCGGTGCCGATGGAGCCCGCGGCCTGGTTGATGATGTTCATCAGCGTGGAGCCGCGCGCCACCTGCTGGTGGGTCAGCGTCTGGATGGCGGCGGTCATGGTCGGCATCATGGTGCAGCCCATGCCGAGGCCCATGACGAACAACGCCGAGCACATGGCGACGTAGTTCGTCGTGTCGGTCAGCGTGATGAAGTAGACCATCGACACCGAGATGACGGCCAGACCGGTCATGACGATCTTGCCCGGCCCGATCTTGTCGACCAGCCTGCCCGCGATCGGCATGGTCAGCATGGCGCCGAAGCCCTGCGGGGCCAGCAGCAGCCCGGCTGCCATCGCGGTCTCGCCGCGCACCTGCTGCAGGTAGCTCGGCAGCAGCAGGCCGGAGCCGAAGAAGGCGATGGCGAACAGCGTCATGGTGAGCACCGCGAAGGTCAGCGACCGGTTGCGGAACAGCGTCAGATCGATGAGCGGGTGGGTGGTCCGCAGCGCGTGCCACACGAAACCCGCCAGCAGCGCCAGGCCGACCACGACCGGGATGACCACCTTCTTGTCGGCGAAGGTGCCGACCTCGGGGATGGTGGACACGCCGTAGAGGAACAGCGCGAGACCGGGTGAGGCCAGCAGCATGCCGACGAAGTCGAAGGACTGACTCGGCTCCGGCCGGTCCTTGGGCAGCACGACCACCGCGGCCACCAGCGCGATGACACCGATCGGCAGGTTGATCGCGAAGATCCAGTGCCAACTGAAGGCGTCGATCAGCCAGCCGCCGAGGATCGGGCCGCCGATCGGGCCGAGCAGCATCGGCACGCCGAGCACGGCCATCACCTGGCCGATGCGCTGCGGACCGGCCGCATGGGTCATGATCGTCATGCCGAGCGGCATCAGCATGCCGCCGCCGAGGCCCTGGATCACGCGGAAGGCGATCAGCGACTCGATGCTCCACGCCACACTGCACAGCAGCGAGCCGAGCACGAACAGGACTAGGGCGGTCAGGTACAGGCGTTTGGTGCCGAACCGGTCGGCCGCCCAGCCGGTGAGAGGGATGACGGTGGCCAGCGCCAGGGTGTAACCGGTCATCGTCCACGCGGCGATGGCGTAGGTGGTTTCGAATTCGGTGATGAACGTCGGCAGGGCGACGGTCACGACAGTCACGTCGAGAATCGACATGATCGCGCCGATCACGACGACACCCGCGACCTTCAGCACGCCCTTGTCGAGCTTGTCCGAAGCGGGGCCGGGCGCGGCCGCCGACGTATGTGGAGGTTCTGTCACCGCTTAAGAGTGCCATGAACGGGTACCCTTGACGACCTCGGCCACCCCTTGCGCCCCGCCGATGCCCGGATTGCCCGCTGTTCGCATGCCGGGCCGTTCGATAGCGCAGACGTATCGCTGACCACCGCACACCGGCGATTGCCCAGCGAAAACCCCGCCGCCCGGACATTTCCGACCTCGGGCTTCTTTTCCGAAACCCTTGCGCTGTCGGGGGTTTCGCGACGGACAATGGCTCGTGGACCGGTTCGCCGGTGCCATGCCGGGGGGACAACGCATTCGTCTTCCCGCGGCATTTCCGCCCGTACGCACCACGTAAGGGAACACGATGAGATTCCGCCGCCTCGCCGCCCCCGCCCTGCTCGCCGCCGGCGCCACCGCCCTCGCGGCGGGCACCGCACACGCCGCCCCCGCGCCCGCGACACCGCCCCCGGTCGCCATCCAGGGCGTCGAACAGGGCATCGGCTACACCGCAGGCCCGAGCGCGGACGGCAGCGCCCTGGTCACCACCCTCGAGTCCGGGCAGTTCCGTATCGCCGCGAACGCCGTCCTGCTCACCGACGCCACCGGCCGCACCGTCAGCGCCCTGCCCACCACCGTGCACATCAACGGCGCGCCCGTCGGCCTGTCCCCCAGCCTGGCCGACAACGGCCGCACGCTGCTGCTCACACCCGTGAACGCCCCCGCGGTCGGCGAGCGGCTGGCCGACTTCGTCGACGAGAACGCGACACTGGCCCGCAAGCAGCACAACGCGGTGGTCGGCGCGCTGATCGGCGCGGGCATCGGCGCGGTGCTCGGGTTCTTCCTCGGCGGCGTCGGCGCGCTGATCACCGTCCCGATCGGGGCGGGCATCGGCGCGCTCATCGGGTTCTCCACCCCCTGATCACGCCGCGCTCATACGGCAGGCCGGCCCGCCTCGCCGAAGCGAGCCGGCCTGTTCCGGCCTATCGAGTCGCCGAAGCGTCCGCCGCGCAGGCGGATTCGAGCACCCTCGGGGTGATCATCGGCGCGGTCACCGAATTGGCCCGGCCGATGTACTCGTCGTTGAGCAGGTGGTAGGCGGTGCCGAGGTCGTAGAGCGCACCCTGCCACCTGTCCTCCGCCGCGGCTCCCTCCGGCCGCCTGCTCAGCGCGAGCAGCGCGGCCGTGGCGTGTGCCGAATGCGCGGCCGCGTCGAGCAGGGCGGGGGCCGGGGCAGGTGCGGTCGCGGCGGCCGCGAGTTGCTGCAACTCCCCCGAGATCACCCGGTGCAGCAACGAGACGAGATCGGCCTGCTCGTCGGCGGGCCCGCGGTGCACACCCTCCGATCCGCTCGGATCCACCCGCAGAATCGCCAGCACCGCCCGCAGTTGCGCGATGGTCACCACGACCGTGTCCTCCCTGTCAGCCCACGTTTGCCATGCACCGAACCAGACCGTCACCGAACGCGGCCCCAACGTAGCCAAGTCGGCCCCGCGCTGTCCAGGGAATCGACCGGTGACATGCGTGGTTCGCCGGAATCGCTCGCCGATCCGGCGGCGCCCGTGCCCGCGGCGGCCAGGGCGCCGCGCCGATTGAAGATGTCCGGCCCTCGATCAGACCACTTCGGAGCCGTCGATCAGATAGACCCCGTGCTCCCGAACGACTTTCGTCGCCACCTCGCCGGACCGGCTCTCGCCGTCGCGGTGCGCGACGTACCGCGCGCAGCCCACGACACCCGTGGCCGGATCGGCGCTGAACCGCTCCAGCCGCACGGCCCGGTACGCCACGCCCGCCGTGTGCGCGGCGTCCAGCGCGCTCGCCACCTGACCGAGCAGCGCGAGCGCGAGCGGGACGGGCAGCGGGCCGGCCGCGCCGAGACCGCCGCACAGACGACCGGCGGCCGACCGGTCGTCACCGATCAGCCGCCGTATTCGCCTGGAGCGTATTCGCCTGGAACCGGCCTCAGCTCAGGCGCTGCCTGCTGCTGCGGGCACGGCGGCGGGCCTCCGCCATCTCGGCGAGCTCCTGTTCGAGCGCCTCGGCGATGCGGAACTGCCCGGTGTCGTAGATGCCGGAGGAGCGCACCACCTCGTGGTAGGCGCCGTCGGGATCCGGCGGGGGCGCCACACGTTCCTTCTTCCGGCCGCGCGAGGTCAGGGTCCGGCTGTCCTTGGCCATCGACCGGCTGTCCTGGATGGCGGCCTCCGGCTTGGGCGCGGGCACCGGCGGCACCGACGTGGTCCGCGCGACCTCCGTGCGGGCGGCGGCGGGCTTGGTCGAGGCCGGGGCGTTGAAGCCGCCCGAGCGGGCCGGGGTGGTGACCGGCGCGGTGGTCCTGGCCGTGACGGACGAGGCGGCCGGGACGGCAGGCGTCGTGCGGGCTGGTGCGGGAGGCGCGGACGGGGTTCTGGTCGCCGGCTGGGCCGCGGCCTTCGCCGTCCCGGCCTTGGCGGGAGGCGCGGACTCCGCGGGCTTCGGTGGCGGAGTCTTCGCCGCGACCGCCGTCTTCCCGGTGGCCACCGTCTTCCCGGTGGCCGCCGGCTTCGCGGTGGTGGCGGGCTCGGCGCCGGCCGCGGACGTGGCGACGGTGGCCGCCTTCGCCGTGGGCGCCCGGGGGGGGGGCGCCCCCCCGCGGCCGGTGGGCGGCCGCCGCTGCTGACAGGCGGTTCGCGTGG
>NZ_JARWRU010000118.1 GCF_029867845.1 Nocardia farcinica
CGGGGGCCGCGGTGTGTGCGGACCGGGTCCGCCCGCCGATCAGCTCGGCACGGCGGCCGACAGCAGTTTCTTCAGTGGCACACCGGGATCGGACAGTTCGGCCGGCCCCGGTCGTCTGCCGCGCGCGAACGCCGTGCGCAGCGCAAGGAAGTCGGCGGGCGAGTTGAGGCATTCGGCGGCGATCAGGGTGTCCTCGGCGAAGTACAGCGCCACCCGCCGCCTCGGCCGGTCCGGGTCGACGCGAAGTCGCATCGCGGTGTGCCCGCCCATCAACCCCACGATCTGGAGTTTCTGGTCGCCCTGATCGGACCAGAACCAGGGGGCGGGTCGTTCGGGCGCCGGCGCGCCGAGCAGGGTCGCCGCGGCGGCGTTGGCCTGTTCCACCGCGTTGTCCACCGATTCCAGGCGGTACCGCCCGCCCGCGGGCGAGTGGTGCACCGTGCAGTCGCCGATGGCCAGGGTCCAGCCGTCGGAGGCCAGGCAGCGCTCGTCGACGATGATTCCGTCCGCACACGCCAGGCCGAGTTGGCCTGCCAGCTCGGTGCGCGGCTCGGCGCCGACGCCGAGCAGGACGGTGGCGGCGGGGATCTCGCGGCCGTCGGCGAGCCGGACCCCGCGCACCCCGGATTCGTCGTGCACGATCTCGCTGGGCACGGTGGCGAGCAGCACCTCGGTGCCCATGGCCCGGTGGGCCTCGAGCAGCGTCCGCGCGGTCTCCTCACCGACCGCGCGAGCCAGCAGCCGTGGACCCGCTTCCACCACGGTGACCTCGGCCCCGAGCGCTCTGGCCGTGGCCGCCACCTCCAGCCCGATGAAGCCACCGCCGATCACCACCATCGGTCCGGCCGCGACCCGCCCGGCCAGGGACTTGGCGTGGTCGAGCTCGCGCAGCACGAGGACGTCGGGATGCTCGGAACCGGGCAGGCGCGGGCGGCGGGCGGCAGCCCCGGTGGCCAGCACCAGACGGTCGAAGCGCCGGGTCCGGCCGTCCGCGAGGCGGATCACGACACCGTCGCCGGTGCGCTCGACCCGCGCCACGCCGACCCCGATGAGCAGCTCGATGTCCTGGTCACGGTAATGGCCAGGATCGCGCAGCAGCAACGACTCCTCGGTCGCGGCGCCCTTCAACCAGGCCTTCGACAGCGGGGGACGCTGATACGGCAGGTACGGCTCGTGGGAGACGAGGGTGATCTCGCCCCGGTACCCCTCGGCCCGGAGCCGATCGGCGAACTGCACTCCGGCATGTGAGGCCCCGACCACCACGACACTGCGTGGTGGCCGGGCCCCGCAGGTGTCCTGATCCACCGTCATCGCTCAGACCTGCGTCTCGGGGACGGTCACGTGCAGATCGTCGGCTCCCTCGGCGAGGAGGAGCTGGCACGACAGCCGGGAGGTGTCCGCACGGTCCGAGGAGGTGCACTCCAGCATGTCGTCCTCGTCCTCGCCGGGCTCGGGAAACCGCCCGGCCTCGGCGGGATCGAGATAGACGTGGCAGGTCGCGCACGACAGCGTGCCGCCGCACTGCCCGACGATGCCTTTCACGCCGTTCTTGACGGCGGTCGCCATCACCGAGTCGCCCACGGCGCCGTCGACGACCTTCACCTCGCCGCCGGGCTGGGTGTAGAACACTTTGGGCATCGGCGCTCTCCTACCAGGTGACCGGCAGGTGCGTGATCGGCTGGGTGAGATTGCTGTGGTCGATGACGATCTCGCCGTCCAGCTTCAGATTCGGCAGCCGCTTGAACAACTCGGCCAGCGCGATCTGCATCTCCATCCGTGCCAGCGGCGCGCCGAGGCAGTGGTGCAGGCCGTAGCTGAGGGTCAGGTGCAGGTTGGTCTCGCGGCGGATGTCGAAGACCTCGGGACGCTCCATGGCGATGCCGTCGTGGTTGACCGAGCCGGGGTCGACCAGCACGGCCTCGCCCTTCGCGATCAGCTGGCCGTCCAGCTCCACGTCCTCGGTGGCCACGAAGGGCACGAGGCCGCCGCCACCGGCGACCTTGTCGCCCAGCGGCATCCGGCCGTGGCGCAGGATCTCCTCGACCGCCGTCGGGGCGACCGCGTCGGGGTCCTCGAGGAAGACGGCCAGCTGGTCGGGATTGCGCAGCAGGGCCAGCACGCCGGACCCGATGAAGGTGGCGGTGTTGTCGAAGCCCGCGATCACCAGCAGCAGGGCGATGGGCATGATCTCGCCGTCGGTGAGCGTCTCGTCCTTGTCGCGGGCGTTGGCCAGATCGCTGAGCAGATCCTCGCGCGGGTTCTTCCTGCGCTCCTCGATGAGCGCCATGATGTACATGACCAGTTCGGTCATGTTGGCGGTGACTTCCTCCTCGGTCATGCCGGACACCGCCAGGGTCGCCGAACTCCACTTCTGGAACTTCGGCCGGTCCTCGGGCGGCACACCGAGCAGGTTGGCGATCATCTGGATCGGCAGCGCGACCGCGTAGTCGTCGACCAGGTTGGTGGGAGCGCCCTTCTCGATCATCCGGTCGATGAGCTCGTTGGCGAACTCCACCGCGGAATCCCGCATGGCCTTGACCCGCTTGGGCGAGATCGAGCGCTGGACCAGCTTGCGCAGCTTCGTGTGATGCGGCGGGTCCTCGAATTGCAGTGTGGTCTTGAGGAAGTCGGGGAAATCGAGGAAGTACGGGACCACCCGCTCACCGGTGCGGAAGGGCTCGCGGACGAATCGGCCGTCGCCCAGCATCTCCCGCGCCGCGGAGTTGCGGTGGATGACCCAGACGTCGCCGCCGTAGGGCATCGTCATCTTGGTCATGGGTCGTTCGGCGGCGATCGCGCGATAACGGGCCACCGCGTCGGCGGGCGGCACCGGGGGGAACGGATAGTCGGTGGGGACAGCCGTCTCGGTTGTGCTCATGACAGACTCCAGTCGTAGCGGTTCGGCGGTGGATTCAGGAGACCGGCATCTGGGCCGGGGCGACCACCTGCGGAAGCGCTTCGGGGGTGATCGCCATGATCTGCTCGAACTGCTCGGCGACCGTCTCCACGGTCAGACCGGGGTCGTGGATGCCGACGGTGTTGACCAGCGCCAGCCGGTTGACGATGCCGCCCGCCACGTTGAACACCTCACCGGTGACCTGGCAGGACGGGTGCAGCAGGTAGGCCGCGACCGGCGCGACATGCTCGGGCAGCAGCGCCGTGCGCATGTACTCCATGATCTCCGGCGAGAGCGTGTCGGCCGAGGCCTCGGCCATGCGGGTGCCCGCGCCGGGCGCGATCGCGTTGACCTTGATGCCCGCGGCCAGACCCTCCAGCGCGAGGTTGCGGGTCAGGCCGAACACCGCGCCCTTGGAGCCGCCGTAGTGGGCCATGCCGGGATTGCCGAGCATCGCCTGGGAGATCGTGTTCACGATCCGCGGATTCTCCGCCTTCAGCAGGTGCGGCCAGGCCGCCCGGCAGACCCGCAGCGTGCCGAAGTAGTGGACGTCGAGATGACGCTGGTACTCCTCGTCCGGCACCTGGTCGAAGGGAGCCGTGCGGACGATGCCCGCGTTGTTCACCACGCCGGTGAGGCCGCCGAAGGCAGAGACCGCGGCGTCGATCAGGGCGCGAGCGCCGTCCTCGGTGGACACATCGGCGTTGCAGGCCACGGCCTTTCCGCCCGCGGCGGTGATCTCGGCGACCACGTCGGCCGCCGGATCGTCGCCCTCCACGCCGGAGCCGTCGCTGCTCGCGCCCCGCTCGCCCACCCCCCCCGAGGCGCCGCGAGCGGCGAGCAGCAGGGCGTGGGCTCGGCCGATGCCGCGTCCGGCGCCGGTGACGACCACCACGCGATCACTGAAATCCAGTGTTGTCATTGTTCTTTCCTCGATTTCCTGGTCGTCACGGACCGGTCAGGGGCGGGTGTCGCCGCCGCGATGGGCCACCTCGGCCACCCAGATGGCGCCCTGGGCCTCACGGGCCGACTTCTCGAAGTCGAAGACCTCGAACCCGACGGTCATGTAGAGGGTGCCGCGGTCGGGGCCGCCGAGCAGGCAGGCCGAGGCGATGCCCTGCTCCAGCGGCAGCGCCACCGCGTCGGTGATGCCCGACTCGGTGAAGCGCGCGACGTAGCCGCCGCCGGGCATCGCCGCCCACACTCCGCCGTCGGCGTCGAGACCGATGCCGTCGGGCATGAAGGGGCAGGTGGCGAATTCGCGCGGGTTCGACAGGGTCCCGTCGGGAGCGCGGTCGATCACGGTGATCTTGAAGGCCATCACCTCGGCGACGTAGACCTTCGTGCCGTCGGCGCTGATGGCGATTCCGTTGCCGCACAACAGCGGCCCGACCTTCTCGGGGGTGCCGACGGTGCCGTCCGGCTCGACCACGATCAGCGGCGAGGTCACGGGCTCCTCCCCCTTGAACAGGTCGAAGCCCAGCTGGGTGACGTAGGCGCGGCCGTCGGCGTCGACGACCATGTCGTTGGCGGCGGCGAGGGTGAACGGGGACAGGTCGGCGTAGACGCTCAGATCGTCGGGGGCGCCGCCGTTGTGCACCAGCAGCAGCTTCTCGTGCATGGACACCACGATCAGGCGGCCGTCGGGCAGCCAGCCGAACCCGCCCAGCGTGATCGGCACGTCGGTGTGCGCGGCGCGGCCGGTCGCGTCGACGACGACCGTGGCGTTGCCGTCGGCGTCGAGCGTCTTGAGGGTTCCGGTGTACATGTCCGAGAACCAGAAGGCGCCCTCGTGCCACCGCGGGCACTCCGGCCAGGAGTATCCGCTCGAGACCTTGCGGGCCTCGAACGTCGTGGCGCCGGCGGCGGTGACGGCGGCAGCGACGGTGTCGACGGGATTGGTCATGATGTGGACCTTCCGGGAACGGTGACCGATGGAGCCCGCTGCGCGGGCGGCGGAGCCGGTGGGAGCGAGCGACTCACGCGTGAACTGGGTCACAGGGACTTGGCATGTCGAGACGATAGGGCCCGGCTCACGTGCCGGGAGACGGGCTCCCATTCAGCGGGAGACCAGCCGGGGCAGGGGCGGGAATCGCCCGCTCAGCGGGCATTTCCACCGATCCGCGCATCGTCGCGCGCACGGGCGGCGGCATGTCTGCCCGCCCTGCGGCCGAAGTAGGAGCCCGCGCCGAGCTGGGTGCCGCTGGCATAGCCCTTGCTGTCCTGGGCCAGGCTCGGCGCGCACGCGCCGGCCGCGTACAACCCGGCGACGATCGACCCGTCGGCGCGCAGCACCTGACCGTCGGCCGTGGTGCGCAGCCCGCCCAAAGTGAACCCGGCATAGGAGGCCGCGCCGAGGGAGAGATCGAAAGCCGCCCACGGTCCGCTGTCCTGCGGCTCCAGATACTCGGGCCGCTTGTGGAAGTCGGGGTCCTGCCCGAGCGCGGCGTGCTCGTTGTAGCGCGCCAACGTCTCGGTGAGGCTGCCCTCGGGCACGCGCAGCGCCGCCTCCATCTCGGCCACGGTCTCCCAGCCGTCGATGAACGGCACCAGCAGGAAGTCCCGCTTCTCCAGGTGCGCCTCGTCCACGATGAGATAGGCGCGGGCGCCGGGCTGTTCGAGGACGAAGCCCGCGGTGCGGGCGTGATAGGAGTCCTCGGCGACGAATCGCTTGCCGAGGGCGTTGACCACGATCCCGGTCAGGTGCCGAGCGGGAGGATAGATCGGCGCGGTGACGAAACACTGATCCATCTGCTCGACCGCACCACCCACCGACATGCCGAGCCGGATGCCGAGCCCGTCGTCGTAACTCGACCCGAGGGTGTAGGGCTTCTCGGCCAGCGCGGGCACGAACGCGCGCACCATCTCCGCGTTCATCACGAACCCGCCCGCCGCGAGCACGACCGAGCCCGCCCGGATGGCGCCCTGCTCACGGCCGCGCTTCCAGCGCACACCCGCCACCGCGCCGCTGTCCTCGCGCACCAGGTGCGTGGCGCCGGTCTCGTAGTCGATTCGGACGCCGAGTTCGGCCAGCCGCCGCACGAGCAGGTCGACGACCAGCGCCGCGCCTCCGGTGTCGCCTGCCACCGGAACCTTGTGTCCCCGTGGCGCCGGCGTCGCCAGCTCACAGAACGGCCAGACCTTCTCGTTGCCGGTGAACATCAGGCCTTCGGTCCCCGGCTGGATCACCGCCTTCTCCGGGTAGAAGCTGCGCTCGAACTCGAACCCCAGCGCCTCCAGCCAGTGGAAGTGCTCGACGCTGTCGCCGCAGTAGGCCCGGATCTTGGACACGTCGGGTCGCGGCGAGACGGCGGTGAGGTACTTCTGCATCTCCTCCGCCGAGTCGCTGTGGCCTGTCGCGACCTGCACCGGGGTGCCGCCGCCGAGGTAGAAGTGGCCACCGGCCATCGCCGACGTGCCGCCGGCGGCGGCCGCGCGTTCGAGCACGAGCACGCGCGCCCCCGCCGCCGCGGCTTCGGCGGCCGCGCAGCAGCCCGCGATGCCCGCCCCGATCACCACCACGTCGACCTCGTCCGACCACTCGCGCACCGTGTCGAGTGCCACCGCTTCGGGAGTATCCGCATTCATGCCGCAACAGTGACCCGCGACACACCCACGCACCAGAGCGTCTCCCGCCCAATGGAACACAGCACCCGCCGCGGGATCGCCGTCTGCTCCCCTTGGCCGTGACGGCCGAGCGCGCCGTCGAGAAAGGACGTCCCATGCCCACCGCCGCCCGCATCCGGTCAACGGTCACCGAATACGCCCGTCGCATCAGCACGGCCGGCTCCGCCGAGATCGCCGCGCTCTACGCCGAGAACGCCACCCTCGAAGACCCGGTCGGCGCCGAGGTGCGCGTGGGCAGGGAGGCGATCGCCGCCTTCTATCGCGGGCTCGACGGCGTGGACACCACGATGGAACTGCTGACACTGCGGATCGCCGGCGACACCGCGGCCTTCCACTTCCGGGTCACCACCGCACTGCCGAACGGCACCGTCACCATCGAACCGATCGACGTGATGACCTTCGACGAGCAGGGCCTGATCACCAGCATGCGGGCGATCTGGAGCGCCGACGACGTGGTGACCGGCTGACGCCCGGCGGACCCCCGGCGCGGACCCCCCCCCCCCGGGTGACCCCCCCCCCGCGGGGCGCCAGAGCCCGGCGGGGTGG